>CAIXSK010000062.1 GCA_903922075.1 uncultured beta proteobacterium
ATCACAATTTTTACAAACGTTTACCGACGTTTGTTGGGAAATTGGCTACGCTTCGGAAACGCCTGCTAGAATTCCCGAATGATCAAGCAGATTCGCACCGAACAGCTCAAGCCGGGCATGTACATCCACGACCTCAATTGTGGCTGGCTCGATCATTCCTTCGTTTCCAACGCCTTTGCCGTGCGCGACCAGGCGACGGTAGACAAGATCATCAGCCTGGGCATCCGCGAGCTCTACATCGACACGCTCAAGGGCGCCGATGTCTGGGAAGCCCGGCCGCAGTCCGAGGTCAATGCCGAACTCGAAAAACGCCTGCAGGAAATCGCCCAGAAGCGCGCCGAAAAGCCGGTCGTCATCGAACTGAAGGACGAAGCGGCGCGCGCCCGCCGCCTGCATGCCGAAGCCAACAAGACGGCCCGGCTGGTCCTCGACGACATCCGGCTCGGCCAGAAGATCCAGATCGACCGCGTCGAACCGCTGGTCGACAACATGGTCGAGTCGGTCTTCCGCCATCAGGACGCCTTGCTGCCGATGGCCCGGCTGAAGAACATCGACGACTACACCTTCGAGCACTCGGTCGGCGTCGCCGCGCTGCTGATCGCCTTCGGCCGCACGCTCAAGCTGTCCAAGGAAACGATCCGCGAAATCGCCCTCGGCGGCCTGCTCCACGACATCGGCAAGGCGCACGTGCCGGAAGCCATCCTCAACAAGCCGGGCAAGCTGACCGACGACGAATTCGCCAAAATGAAATCGCATGTCAATGAAAGCCTGCGCCTGCTGCAGGGCGTGCCGGGAATCAGCGAGGTGACACGCCAGGTCGTCGCCCAGCATCACGAACGCATCGACGGCAGCGGCTACCCGAACCGCCTGGCCGGTCAGGCCATTTCGCAGTATGGCCAGATGGCGGCCATTGTCGACGTCTACGACGCGATCAGTTCGGACAAAGTCTACTGCCGCGGCATGCCGCCGACCCAGGCGCTGAAGAAGCTGCTCGAATGGAGCAAGCACCACTTCGACCCGCAACTGGTCCAGACCTTCATCCGCGCCATCGGCATTTACCCGACCGGCACCCTGGTCCGCCTGGAAAGCAACCGCATGGGCGTCGTCGTCGAGCAGAACGAGAACAACCTGCTCGAACCCGTGGTCCGCATTTTTTACCACGCCGGCAAGCAGCACTACGTCCCGCCGGAACTCGTCGATCTGTCCAAGGTGCAGGACCGTGTCGCCAGTTGCGAGAATTACGACAAATGGAAAATCGACCCCCACCAGTGGTTGCCCTCCTGAGCCTGCTGCTCGCGCTGCCGGTCACCGCGCTGGCCGCCGATGCTGGCCGCGAGGTCGCCTGGCAGGAGCGCCTGGGCCGGGCTGCGGCGATGCAGGAAGAGAGCAGGGCCATGCATGGCGCAGCGAGCAAGTTGCTCGAACAGAAAAACCTCGAATGCGCCAAGGACTTCCTGGTCAATGCCTGCCGCCACGAGGCCCACCAGACCTACCTGAAGAGCAGCCGCGAGGCCCATCGCCTCGAAAACGACGGCAAGGCCCTCGCCCGCGAAGTGAAGAATGAACAGGCGGCGGAGCGCCGCCAGCGCGTGGTCGACGAGGCGCCGCAACGCGAAACGGAGCGCCACGAGCGCGCGGCGGAAATCGCGGCGGCCCGTCAGGCGGCCGAGCGCAAGGCGGAAAAAGCGCGGGTCGACAAGGCGCGCCAGGCCGCCAATGGCGAGCGGCGCAAGGCGCGCGAGGCCGAGAAGCTGCGCCGCAAGCAGGCCGCGCACCAAGCCCGGGTAGCCGAAAAGAAGCGGGAGGCGGCGCAGCGGGCCGAGAGCGAAGCCAGGCGTCGGGCCGGGCAAGAAGCGGCCAAGGCTGCGGCGAACCGGTAACAGCCAGCCCACCATGATCCGCAAGCTCACCATCGACCAGTTGCTGCCCGGCATGTATGTCGTGGACCTGCACAAGCGCTGGCTCGACCATTCGCTGTGGATCAAGCGCTTCGCCGTGCGCGACGAGGCGCACATCTGGAAACTGCGGGAAGAGGGCATCAGCGAAGTCAGCATCGATACCGACAAGGGCATCGATCTGCCGCCGACGCCGATCGCCCGCATCAACGAGGTCGAGCGGCGGATCAAGTCGCTGGCCGAGATCAAGGCCGAAGTGCCGCGCACGGTCTCGCTCGGCGAGGAGCGCCGGCGCGCCACCCGGCTGCTCGGCGAAGCCAGCGGCACGGTCAGCCTGCTGATGCTCTCCGCCCGGGCCGGCCAGCACGTCGATGCGGCGCACCTTGAGCCGATCATCGGCAAGATGATGGAATCGGTGATCCGCAACCCCGATGCCCTGGTGCCGCTGGCCCGCCTCAAACGCCAGGAAGCCTACGCCAGCGAACACGCCGTGGCGACGGCCGCGCTGATCATCGCCTTCGGCCGCCAGCAGGGCATGCCCGAACCCGAAATCGAAAAGCTGGCGCTCGGCACCATGGTCAAGGACATCGGCCAGTCGGCCCTCGATTCGCGGCTGATCACCAAGCCCGGCATGCTGTCCAAGGCCGAGTATTCCATCGTCCAGAGCCACGTCGAGGAAGGCCTGGCCGTGCTCGAAGCCACCTCGCGGCTGGCCGAGACCTCGGTCGCCGTCGTCCTCGAACACCACGAACGCTACAACGGCTGCGGCTACCCCTACCGGATGGCCGGCGACGATATCTCGGTCGCCGGCCGCATGGCCGCCATCGTCGACACCTACGACGCGATGACCTCGGCGCGCCCCTACCGCGCCGCCATGGCGCCGTCGCACGCCCTGCGCCAACTCTACGACGAGAGCGGCACCCAATACGATCCGGCACTGGTCGCTGCCTTCATCAAGACCGTCGGCATCTACCCGGTCGGCACCCTGGTCCGGCTCGAAAGCGGGCATCTCGCCGTCGTCGAGCAGCTCCACCCCGACAACATGCTGACCCCCATCGTCCGCGTCATCTACCACACCGGTCGCCGGCAATACGTCACGGAACCGGTCGAAGTCGACCTGGCGCGCAAGATCGGCAACCACTACGGACTGATCGTCCGCGCCGAAAGCTACGAGCAATGGGGCATCAGCCCCCTGCGCTGGCAACCTGCCTGATCAACTTCCTGATCGGCGTCGGCACCCCGGCGTCGGCGGCACGGGCAATCGCCACCCACTCAAAGCCGCTTTCGGCCACCCCGGACTGGGGAGAGACCCGGCACAACACCGGTTCCAGGGTTAGCCGGAAATGCGTGAAGGCGTGTTTGAGCGCAGGCAGATTTCGCGTTTCCCTGAGCTGCAGGCCCAGTCGGGCCGCCACCGCGGCCGGCTCGCCTTCCGGCGGCACCAGCAGTCCGCCCCACAGCCCGGCCGGCGGGCGGCGCTCGAACAGCAGGCGCTGGCCGTCGGAGAACAGCACGAAGGTCGCGCTGCGTTCCGGCACCTTGGCGCGTGGCCTGGCGGTTGGCAACTCGGCCTGCCGGCCCTCGCGCCGAGCAACGCAGCCGGCGGCCACCGGACAATCGGCGCAGCGCGGCCGACTACGCGTGCATAGCGTCGCCCCCAAGTCCATCAGCCCCTGCGTATAGACCTCGATGTCGCCATCCGGCAGCAGCGACTCGGCCAGCGCCCAAAGCCGGCGGTCGATGGCTGTGGAGCCAGGAAAACCATCGACGCCGAACTGTCGGCACAGCACCCGCTTGACGTTGCCGTCGAGAATCGCCGCCCGGCGCCCGAAAGCGAAAGCCGCGATGGCCGCCGCCGTGGACCGGCCGATGCCGGGCAGGGCGGCCAGCACCTCGACCGAATCGGGAAATTTGCCGCCATGCGCCGCGGCAAGCTGCTGCGCGCAGCGATGCAGGTTGCGCGCCCGGGCGTAATAACCGAGCCCGGCCCAATGCTCGATCACCGCCTCGACCGGCGCCGACGCCAGCGCCCGCACATCGGGAAAGCTGTCGAGAAAACGCGCGTAATAGGGGATCACCGTGCTGACCTGCGTCTGCTGCAGCATGATCTCCGACAGCCAGATGCGATAAGGATCGCGGGTCCTCTGCCAGGGCAGGTCATGGCGGCCGGCCACCTTCTGCCAGGCGATCAGTTGTTCGGTGAAAGGGTTGATAGCGATCAAATTCTGTCTCGACGCAAGCTGCGGGAGCACGGATAATACGGCCTCTTTTCCTCCCGGCCTACGCCCCCGATGACCCAGCCGCAACACGACAGCCGCGCCCTGCGCAACGCCCTTGGCCGCTTCGCCACCGGGGTTGCCGTCGTCACGGCCATCGATCCGGACGGCCACCCGATCGGCCTGACCGTCAATTCCTTCGCGGCCGTCTCGCTCGACCCGGCGCTTGTCCTCTGGTGCCTGGACAACAGCTCGCACAACCTCGAAGCCTTCCGCCGCGCCAGCCACCACGCCATCAACATCCTGGCCGCCGACCAGCAGGACATCTCCAACCGCTTCGCCACCTGGCCCGCCGACCGCTTCGCCGGCCTGCCCTGGCACCCCGGCGCTGGCGGCGCACCGCTCTTCCCCGGCTGCTGTGCCACCTTCGAAGTCGCCAACGAAACCGCCCACGCCGGCGGCGACCACACCATCTTTGTCGGCCGCATCGAACGCTTCGGCGAACGCGTCGATCTCGCCCCGCTGCTCTACCACGCCGGCCGCTACGCCTTCCTCGCCGACGCCCAGGACGATTGAACCGGGCGCCATCTGCGCTTAGAATGCAGCCTCTTGCCCAGAGCGGGCGTCGTATAATGGTAATACCCTAGCTTCCCAAGCTAGAGCCGTGGGTTCGATTCCCATCGCCCGCTCCACATCGAATACTCGCAGGTCGTTGATCTGTGTGCCGTTAAGCATAAAGTGTCCGCCCGGACAGCTTATGCTTTATTTCCCGATAAGACACATTTTGCTTTATCGGAAATTTATGGCTGTCGTCAGACGGTTTTCCCGGGCCCCCAAGCACCAGACGTAAAAAAACCGGCCATGTAGCCGGTTCTTTGTACATTTCGAATTTGTTCGGTTATTTTGCGGCTTCAGACTCGAAATCTGGCCTCATCAGGTGACTTTGTACGTCCTTGAGATTCAGGAGGAGATTGCTCAAGGGCGCCAGAATTGGAGCTGGCACCCGGGCGATGACCTCACGTAGGGTGACCGACTTTCCCTCTGCCCAAATATCAATGCAAGCCTGCTCGAGATGCGGCCATGCATTGACAACATGTTCATCCTGACGCCGGCGTAGATAGTCCTTCCAGCGCTCGCCGAGTTGCCGAGTGAGCATATTCGCGCGTAGATACAGCAGTCTGGTATCGATATTTAGTCGCTGTGCTGCCTCTCGCACGGTGATTGGCGTCGGCAACACAAGAAATGCCTGGAGTTGGTTTTCAATTTCTGTCCAGTTTCGCTCACGCTTCACCGTGCGAGTTCGTGGTTTGGGCTGGGGCAGGTTCAGAACTAGCTGAGGCTCAATTTGCGGGCACACCCACGTCGATAAATCTCCGCTCAAAAGCTGTGTCAGGCTGGCTCCACTGTGAGCTGCAATCTTTAGGCTGGCCTTCAGGGTTGGTGTGCCATCACCCTTCAACCAGTTGTGGACAGTGCTTTTGGCGACGCCAATACGTCGAGCGAAGAGAGCACTTTGCCCGTTGTCCATCTCCTCGATGATTTGCGATATTGCATTGATGAGGTTGTCGCGCGTTGGTGTGCTCGCCAAAGTTTGCTGAGCATGAACCAACTCACCAATTTGCCGTGCGGCCCATCGTTCAGCAGGGTCGATTGTGGTAGTAGCTGGCATTTCCCCCGCTTTCCCAAGGAACTCTCCACAATGAGTGCACCAGCCGGGAACTACATAGGCAGCGGTATGACGAATATTGTCTTTACCGCAATGAGGGCAATGTGTCTCGAGCGAGCAAGCGTGTCGCGAACAAACGGAAACCTCAGCAGACTCCCAAGCCAGGCGGAAATAGGGTTCCCGGCCTTGTGCAAGGTCCTCGGCAAAGCAGGAAGGACAGAATTGGCCTCGCGTGACGATGGAAAGGCCACTTCGGGAAATGACGTATTGCCATGGCAGGAAGGTTAATTTGTCCAGGTTCGGGACAGCGGTGAGTTCTGACAGAGCGGCCGACCAGGTTTCAGCCGACTCACAAGTGCTAGCCAATCGCCGTTGGTGCCAGTCGAATTGCTGGCTGACATCGTGCTCGATACGTTGTGCAATCGAGCGCGAGAGCGCCAAGGTGGATACCGAGTGAGATACTGCGAGCCGGCAGAAGTAGCTGGGTAGGCTTTCAACATCGCCGGTGCCTTCGCCCAAAGGTTGAAGGGCATGCAACTCGGAGCGTGGGTTGTTGAGCACGGAATTCATGCGGCCTCCCGGGTACGGTGCGGCTTGGCCGTCTTGATGGGCGGCAAATTCCGGGTCAGGCTCGGATTGATAGCGGCCTCACCCTCGAGAATTTCCTCAAGGATTCGGGTTCTCTGGGCATCGGTCAGCAGGGCGCGCTCCAATGCTTTAACCGTCCATCGCCCATCGGCTTCTGCAAACCTGGCGGCGCGCGTCAGAACGCTGCTCAAGGTGCCGACGCAACCCAGCGTGTTCTCGTGGAGCGCCTGGGCATATTGAACCAGCTGGTCGCCCCACACATGCGGGAGTACAGACTGAAACTTTTGCACGCAGGCGGTGAATGCCAATACATCTT
This sequence comes from uncultured beta proteobacterium, assembly GCA_903922075.1. GTDB lineage: Bacteria > Pseudomonadota > Gammaproteobacteria > Burkholderiales > Rhodocyclaceae > Azonexus. Next base: position 6,682 of record CAIXSK010000062.1, read on the forward strand.
CGGGACGGTCCTGTCGGTAACGCTCGCAGTGCACAACGTGAATGCGCCGTGCCAATTGCCCAGAGAGTGAAACTAGCTGGTAAAGGTCATACGAGCCCACCATGACTATCTGGGAGCATCCCTTGTTGGCCAAAGATTTCAACGTGTCCAACTGGATTTCAAGGCGGCTCCGCCGCGTTTGACGAATGATGTGTGCTGCCTCGTCGATGACGACAAAGCGCGTATCACGTTCCTTCAGGCAGCGCTCTACCGCGGTCCGCAGGCCCGCCAATCCACCAGGGCTGATTCCGCGCGGGCGGACCATTTTCCCTGTGGTTGGGTCAATCCCATACGCAACTTTTGGGGCACTCAAATCTTCCCCAAGTTCGGCAAGTGCCTGGGTATAAAACAGGCGCCAGGAGAAATCATCCTCGCCCGATGACGGGGCCTCTACATAGACAGCAGGAATCAATCCCGCATCCTTATTCATCTCGGAGGTGGCCCCTTCCAAGGCCTGTTCGACCATGTAGCGGGCCAATGTGGTTTTGCCTGCCCCGGTCGGGCCAATCACGAGCAGGATGCTGTCCTGGCTGCCCGGGTAAATCAGGGTATTGAGCTCATCAATGACCTGCTTGATGCGGGTGTGTTTGATGCGCAGGTTCAGCAGAGATTCGGCTGAGGCGGGAACCGGCGTCAAGGCGGGTTGAGAAGGTTTGTGAATCATAGGTCACCTTAAAAAGTGTCAAAGTCAGGAAGGGTTTGCGGTGCTGTCGCCTCAGGCAGCGAACCGCTGGAAGGGATGGAAGGTGATGACCTGTCTTCCGCCATGGATGGGGCGGTACTCGATGTTTCCTTGGTGAGGCTGAATTTTTTCAGGGGAGCAACGGGATTGATGCTGCCCACTTGCAACGTGTTGTAGAGCGATTTGTTTTCTTGCTGCCGCTCCAGTGCGGCGGCCAGCGCACCCTCAGGTGTGAAGACCTGCATGAACTCCCGTAGGCGCTGGCTGGCTTGCGCATCGTTCGCGTCAGCGCCACTGCGGCGGGTGTATTCCTCAGTCAGGGCACGCCGCTCGATTTCGGTCAGTTGGCCCAAGCCGACCAAGTTGCGACAGGTCGCGTGGAGCCAGCGGTCTTTGAAGCGAACGTACACGGATGAGGCATCCCACGGGTCATAGCGGACGGGTAGACTTTGACCGGCGACGCGAGGGTCGCGGAATTCCGGGTGCCAGTACAACTGCTCATTCACCTTGACGCCGCGTTGGCGGTTGACGAGGCGAACACCACCGTAGTCGACCGGCGGGCAGGTCGCAATCAGGAAATCCTGGTTGAAGAGAATCTGCCGCTGCGGGCGGGAGCCACTTTCTTTCAAGCCACGCTGAAATGCTTCTCGGGGGCTGCAATCCAGCGCGGGATGGCGCTCGTTGTCGTAATACTCGGTGGCCCAGTATTCAAGGCCAAAGTACATCGCTTCCAGTGTCCATTCCGCAAAATTCACCGGCAGATGCTTGCCGGTCACCATCCGCACGTTCTTGGTGGCTTTGGTGTTGCCGGGCAAGTTATGGACATATTCGCTGTGCGCCCGTCCGAACATGCGTTCGAGAACCGCGCCATGCCGCGGCTGGCCGGCCGGCCGAAAACGCAGATGGACTCCCATCACCTGGAGGAAGGTTTCAAACGCTGACGACATGAAATCGCGGCCGTTATCGACCACGATGAACTCAGGCAATCGTCCGAAGCGGTTGACCATGTCGCGTATCACCATCATCACGGAGTGATAGGACGGTGGGTCGAAGGTCAGATATATCGCGACGACACGGCGCGACCAGGCGTCGACGGCCAGAGAGAGCCAAGGGCGCCCCAAGGGTTTGCCGGAACGGCTGGAAACCAACTCGATGTCGAGCTGGGTATGGTCGATATGTACATACTGAAACGGACGGCTACCATGGACGGGCGTGTCGGCGTACAGAACATCGACAAACTCACTCATCTGATAGGCCATTCGTTTGCCATGACGAACGCGCAGGTCGTGCGCAGTTTCTTCGGCCTTGATGCGGGCGATGAGGGTCGGGTAGGACGGCGCCTTGATACCGGCTTCGTCACAGGCCGCCTTCAGAATTCGGTAGCACGCCTTGTAGTTGATGGCTTCATGGCTGCGCCAGTGAGTCTCGATGACATTCTTGAGAACGTCATCCTGCGTTTCCGTCAGTCGGGCGGTGCGATTGCCTCGAGCATCCGTACGCGGCACCAGGGCCAGCACTTCATGGCCGCCATTGGCCAGGGCCGCATTCTGACGGGCTTGCCAGCGGCGTTGGGTACGGTCGCAGACGATGGCCAGGTGAGTGTCCGACTGCAATATGGCCTGGCGCTGCAACGCAACGTCTAACTGAGCCTGCGTATAACGGGCCAGGTCCAGTTTGCTACTTCCAGCCTCGATAACCGGTGAAATGCGCCCATTTCGAAGGGCATCTGTTAGCCATTCACGGGATAGTGTTACGGGTGAGCCAGCGCGGCGGGTGCAGACGACTTCCGATTCGCCGACGAGAGACATCGTCAGTTCCTGGGATTCGTACTCGAAGCGAGTTCCCTCGGAAATATCGAGGACGAAATGTTCCTGGCCAGGAACTGAACCGACATGAACCTCGCCCGCCATGAAGTCGCGTACCGTGGTGTCGCGGTAAAGCCGGCAACGTCTGGGCTCCATCAGGGTTTCACGGTCGAGGTCGGCAACAACCTGATGGTCGGCAACGGCCTTGAGCAGGACGTCTGCGGAGAAGCCATAGGGTTCGACCATCAATTCGGCCAGATAACAGGCGCCATGTTGTGAAAGTGCCGCCGTCAGACGCTGCAAGTCACCTTCAGGGCAGGGCTCTGCCGCAGGGTGGAAATAGTCTGCGAGGTGCAGTAGGTTTTCTACACGACGACGAGGGAAGGCTTCATCGCTGTAGATTCGATAGCGGATGCCCAGTTCTGCTAGCTGACGTTCAATCTGGGGAGATGACCACGTCCCGTCTGTGGCTTTGATATAGCGATACGGGTATCTCTCCGCCAGTCGAGTCAACTTCTGCTCCGACTTCCACTCTTCGAGGGTAAAACCGTCCTCTTGAATGACCAGAAAGTCTGGGAAATGCTGAATCTTGCGAATCTCACCAGTGGCAGTATCTACGAGCTCCAGTTTTAGCTCGCAGGGCTGCGCGTAATACTCGATGACCTGCTTGTTGAACTCATGGTCGACGGCGGCGGCAAACTCGATATGCCGGCTCTCCGTTCGGATTTCACGTCCCATCTTCCGGCTGGCCATCAATGTAATGACATTCCCGCCACGCGATTTAACCTCGCGTACAGGGGCCAGGGTGCGTGCCTTCAAAATGAGTTCGCGCCCGGCACGAGGTGTGCCGAGGTGCTCGAAGAGTTCGGTAATCTGTTCCTTGTTCAACATCGCTGACCTAAAAATCCTGCTGATGTGAACGTGTAGGAACGGCACCTGCGCTAGAATGACGATTCGGTCGTATATGACCGATTTGTGGCTTCTTGCCCCTATCGTCACCTTGAGCCAGAACCCAATGCGCGAATCGAAATCCACCCAAAAGAGAGTCACGGGGCCGCTGAAGCTTCGACCGGAGGTTGCCTACACACCATGGGAGGACCGAGCGAAGGAGGTGTTGGTCGAGGAGATGCGGAAGAGGAAACTTGGCTACAAGGAGTTGGCCCGGCTCTTGGAGCCTTACGGCATCGATGAGACACCAGACCAAATTAACCGCAAGGCGAACCGGAAGCGGTTTTCGGCGGCGTTCCTGTTGGCGTGCCTGGCAGCGATGGAGGTGACTGCAGTCGAGGTGCCGACTCAGCTTGGGGTGCCGAAATCGTACAAATGAAAGTGAACTACCCTCTGAACTTGCCTGCTTCTGCCAATTTGGCGAATGCCAATGTGCTTGTTTCTGCATCTTTCCCCCAATCTTGTCCGTTCACAAAATGGGGACCCACCGATTGTCTGGATGACAAGCCGGGTGCAGAAAGCACAGCAAATATCAAGTTGGCTCAATAGCCTGTATGAAAATTAAATCAAACATCGTTGCCTAGCAAGCCCAGATGCTAGGCAACGCCTCCAATTGTTCGAATGAGTTGTACTTCCTGAGTTTCCGCTACCATGTCGTCTGAATAGATGCGCGCGGGCGGATTTCAGGCTGAGCGGCGCACAGAACCAGAAAAATGACATGAACCACCAAGCCCTTTCTTCCTTTATTTGGTCTGTTGCCGACCTCTTGCGCGGCGACTACAAGCAATCCGAGTACGGCAAGGTCATCCTGCCCTTTACCGTCCTACGTCGCCTCGATTGCGTGCTGGAGGCCACCAAGCCCGCCGTGTTGGCCGAGTTCGAGGCCAAGTTCAAAGCGGGGCTCAACCCCGACCCGTTCCTGCTGCGCAAGTCAGGGCAGAGCTTCTACAACATTTCGCCGCTCGACCTCGGCAAGCTGCTGGGTGACCAGGACCACATCCGAGAAAACCTTTACGCCTACATTCAGGGCTTTTCGCCGGCCGCACGGGACATCTTCGAGCGCTTCGAATTCTTCACCCAAGTCGAGCGCCTAGCCAAGGCAGGGCTGCTCTATCTGGTGACCGAGAAGTTTGCCAACATCGACCTGCACCCGGATGTCGTCGATAACGCCCAGATGGGCCTGGTCTTCGAGGAATTGATTCGCAAGTTCGCTGAAATCTCCAACGAGACCGCCGGGGAGCACTTCACGCCCCGCGAAGTCATCCGACTGATGGTGAACCTGTTGTTCATCGAGGACGACGACGTGCTCACCTCCGGCAATGCCGTGGTGCGTACCCTGTACGACCCGACGGCTGGCACGGGGGGCATGCTTTCAGTGGCCGGGGAATACCTGTTGGAACACAACCCAGCGGCCCGTCTGACCCTGTTCGGCCAGGAACTCAACGACGAGTCGTACGCCATCTGCAAGGCCGACATGCTCATTAAGGGCCAGGACGTGGCCAATATTGTGGTCGGCAACACTCTCTCGGACGATGGCCACAGCGGCCGCAAGTTCGACTACATGTTGTCGAACCCGCCTTTCGGTGTTGAGTGGAAGAAGGTCGAAAAGGAGGTCCGCAAGGAATACGAGCAGAAGGGCTTCGACGGCCGTTTCGGTCCTGGCTTGCCGCGTGTGTCGGACGGCTCCATGCTGTTCCTACTGCACCTCATCAGCAAGATGCGTCCGGCCGTCGATGGCGGCAGCCGCATCGGCATCGTGTTGAACGGCAGTCCGCTTTTCACCGGTGGTGCCGGGAGTGGAGAGAGTGAAATCCGCCGCTACGTTCTGGAAAACGACCTGGTGGAAGCCATCATCGGCCTGCCCACCGACATGTTTTATAACACAGGCATCGCCACTTACGTCTGGATACTCTCCAACAAGAAACCGGCTGCCCGCAAAGGCAAGGTCCAGCTCATCGACGCCAGTGTCTATTGGCAGAAGATGCGTAAGAGCCTGGGCAGCAAGCGCAAGGAGATGAGTGACGAGCATATTGCCAAAGTTACCAAGCTGTTCGGCGAGTTCATCGAGGCCGAGGAGGACGGGAAACCTATTTCCCGCATCTTTAACAACGCCGACTTCGGCTACACCACCATCACGGTTGAGCGCCCACTACGCGACGAAGCTGGCAATGTTGTGCTCGGCACCAAGGGCAAGCAGAAGGGCAAGCCACAGCCGGATTCGGCGCTACGCGATACCGAGAACGTCCCGCTCAACGAGGGCATCGACGCCTACTTCGCCCGCGAAGTGTTGCCCCATGCGCCGGATGCCTGGATAGATACCGAAAAATCCAAGGTCGGCTACGAGATTCCCTTCAACCGCCATTTCTACGTCTTCACCCCACCGCGCAGCCTGCATGAGATTGATGAAGAACTGAAGGGTGTGACTGCCAATATTATGCGGATGCTGGAAGGACTGGCGGAATGAAGTGCCCCTGGCATATCCAAATATGGCTTGAGTTTTCTTATCAGGAAACCGATAATGCGCTTAACAACACCCGCCAAGGCTATGCGCGAAAGCGTATCCTCAAACCGGCGGGTTCCTCGTTTACGGGGCGCGAAAAATGAAGAGCGCCTTTACTAAACCCGCCACCACCTACGCCGAACAAGTTGCCAAGCTCCAGCAACGCGGCATGCTGTTCTCTGACCCGAACAAAGCGGCGTTTTACCTCCAGCATCTCAACTATTATCGCCTTGCAGCCTACTGGCTCCCCTTCGAGGCCGACCACGGCACTCATACATTTCTACCAGGGAGTCAATTCGACAATGTTCTGAATCTTTACATATTTGACCGCGAACTGCGCCTGCTGGTGCTAGATGCCATCGAACGCATCGAGGTCTCGGTCCGCAGCCAATGGGCCTACCAGATGGCTCACCTCCATGGGCCGCATGCACATCTCGACCCCGCGCTGGCCAAGGATTGGACAAACTGGGTCAGCGACAGCCATCAATTGCTGGGTGAAGTGGAGCGCTCGAAGGAAAACTTCATTGAGCACCTGAGGCAAACCTATAGCGATGCTCTGCCGCCCCTATGGGCCGTTTGCGAAATCATGTCGCTCGGACTGCTCTCACGCCAGTACAAGAACCTCAAGCCCATGGCAACGCGCAGGGCCATTGCCAGCCAGTACAGCCTTGACCAGCAGGTTTTTGAATCCTGGCTGCACCATCTGACCTTCGTCCGCAATGTCTGCGCCCACCACAACCGGCTGTGGAACCGCGAATTCACGATTACTCCGCAACATCCCCGTAGCAAGCCCCGCATCCTCAGCGGTGAATTCATTGGCAGTTCACGCAAGCTCTATAACACCTTGGTCATCCTTACGCACTTTATGGACACCATCGCGCCCGGCCATCACTGGCGGCAGCGCTTAAAAACTCTGCTCACGCAGCACGCCATCCCTGTTCAGGCGATGGACTTCCCGGCCGATTGGGAAGAACGAGCGATTTGGCAGGAGGCAGCATAATGGGCTTGCTAAGGTATCCAGAGAGCAAGGAAAGCGGGGTTGCCTGGTTGGGGAAAGTGCCGTCGCATTGGCAGGTGCATCGCCTGAAGAACTTGTTTGAAATTCGTAAGCGCATTGTGGGTGAAGAAGGACATCAGGTCTTATCCATAACACAGCGAGGCATAAAGGTTAAGGACATTGAGAGCAATGACGGCCAACTCTCGATGGACTACTCAAAGTACCAAATAGTGCACCCAGGTGACTTTGCGATGAATCACATGGACTTGCTAACCGGGTTCGTCGACATTTCGCCGTACGCTGGCGTAACCAGCCCCGACTATCGGGTTTTTGCTGTGCGAGATGGCGTGCAGTGCGAGCCGAGATATTTCCTCTACCTATTGCAGAACGCCTACCGACAGAAAATCTTCTACGCCTTTGGTCAAGGAGCCTCTGAATTCGGCCGCTGGCGCTTCCCGACTGACCAATTCAACGACTTTCGATTTCCGTGCCCTCCATCTAGCGAACAAACCGCCATCGCCACCTTCCTCGACCGCGAAACCGGGAAAATCGACGCTCTGGTTGCCGAACAGGAAAAGCTCCTCGCTCTGCTCGCCGAAAAGCGCCAGGCCACCATTTCCCATGCGGTCACCAAGGGCTTGAATCCGGATGCGCCGATGAAAGATTCCGGCGTAGCTTGGCTGGGAAAGGTGCCGGAGCATTGGGGCATGAAGCGCATAAAGGACTGCGGATGTGAAGTAGTGGACTGCAAGAATAGAACTCCAGAACCCCATCCCGATGGGGACTACTTTGTAGTCAGAACGTCCTGCGTTAAGGACGGCAGGTTCGACCCGGAACCGGGGTATCGGACTGATGAAAGAAATTTCATCGAATGGACCGCGAAGGGCAAACCGCAGACAGGAGACGTGCTCTTTACACGCGAAGCTCCTACAGGCGAGGCATGTCTAGCACCGCAAGGGCTCGATTTCTGTCTCGGGCAGCGAATGATGTACATCCGACCGCCAGAGCAGGTGCTACGCAGCGAATTCCTGCTCTACTCAATCTATGGTGGCCTTGCACGTGAGCGAATCAGCGAAAAATCGAAAGGAAGCACAGTCGGGCACCTGAGGGTAGGTGAAGTAGGAGAACTGCCGTTGCTTCTCCCCCCGCTTGACGAACAACGGGAGCTTGTTGAGTTCGTCGCTGACGAACTCAACAAGCTCCAATCGTTGGAAGTCGAATCCGAACGTGCAATCGCTTTACTTAAAAAACGCCGCTCTGCCCTCATCGCTGCCGCCGTCACCGGCCAAATAGACGTTCGCGGCCTCGTCATCGAACCGGAGGCTGCTTGATGCCTGCCTTGCACCAGGAAATCCACTTCGAAGCTGCCATCTGCACTCACCTCGGCCAACATGGCTGGTTGTATGCCGAAGGCGATGCCGCCCACTACGACCGGCAGAACGCCCTGTTTTTGCCCGACCTGCTGACCTGGGTGGAAACCACCCAGCCTGAGGCTTGGCAGGCGCTGACCAAGACCCACGGCGCCATCTTGCGCAAGGTGCTGGCGGAGCGGGTGCGCAAATGCCTCAATGAGCAAGGTACGCTGGAAGTGCTGCGCCGAGGCGTCGAGATGGTCGGCCTCAATAAGCCACTGTCCCTGGTGCAATTCAAGCCGGCCCTAGGCCTCAACCCGGCCATCCAGGCCGCCTACGAAGCCAACCGCTTGCGCGTGGTGCGTCAGGTGCACCACTCGCTCAACAATGCCAATGAGGCGGTAGACCTGGTGCTGTTCGTCAATGGCGTCGCCGTGGCCACGGCTGAACTCAAATCTGACTTCACCCAGAGTGTCAGCGATGCGGTCGACCAGTACCGTTTCGACCGTCATCCGCAGCCCAAGTGCGGCCACGTCGAACCACTGCTGGCTTTCCCTGGCGGTGCATTGGTACATTTCGCCGTCAGCCAGTCGGAAGTGATGATGAGCACCAAGCTGGCTGGCACCAGCACCGTATTCCTGCCCTTCAACCGGGGTAATGCCGGTGGTGCGGGCAATGCGCCCAATCCCTTCGGCTTCGCCACCCATTACTTGTGGGAGGAAGTCTGGCAGCGCGACAGCTGGCTGGAAATCCTTGGCCGCTACCTTATCGGCAAGCGCAACGACAAAAAGCAGCTCACCGGCCTCATCTTCCCCCGTTATCACCAGCTTGACGCCACCCGGAAGCTGGTAGCCGATGTGTTGGAGCAAGGCCCTGGTGAGCGCTACCTGATTCAGCATTCAGCCGGCTCCGGCAAGACCAACTCGATTGCCTGGTCCGCTCATTTCCTCGCCGACCTGCACGATGCGGCGCACCAGAAGGTTTTTGATAGCGTGCTGGTGGTGTCCGACCGTACCGTGCTCGACGCGCAATTGCAGGAAGCCATCTTCGACTTCCAGCGCACCACCGGCGTGGTGGCGACCATCACCGATGAGCATGGCAGCAAGAGCGGCCAGCTCGGCCAGGCGCTCAAGGACGGCAAGAAAATCATCGTCTGCACCATCCAGACCTTCCCCTTCGCGCTGGAAGCCGTGCAGAAGCTCGCTGCCACCGAAGGCAAGCGCTTCGCAGTGATTGCCGACGAAGCCCACAGCTCGCAGACCGGTGAAGCGGCCGCCAAGTTGAAGCAACTGCTCTCGGCCGAAGAGTTGCAGGAACTCGCCGACGGCGGCGAGGTGGATACCGAAACCGTATTGGCTGCCCAGATGGCCGCCAAAGCCAGCCAGGAAAAGAACATCACCTACCTGGCCTTCACGGCCACCCCCAAGCAGAAGACACTGGAACTGTTTGGCCGCAAGAACGCCGACGGCCTGCCCGAGCCTTTCCACGTCTATTCCATGCGTCAGGCCATCGAGGAAGGTTTCATCCTCGACGTACTGAAGAACTACACCACCTACAAGATGGCGTTCAAGCTGGCCCACAACGGCGAGGAATACGACGAGCAGCAAGTCGAGAAGTCGGAAGCACTCAAGGGCATCATGCACTGGGTGCGCCTGCACCCGTACAACATCAGCCAGAAGGTACAGACCGTCGTCGAGCACTTCCGCGAGAACGTGCAGCCGCTACTGAACGGCCAGGCCAAGGCCATGGTCGTGGTCAGTAGCCGCAAGGAAGCGGTGCGCTGGCAGAAGGCTATCAGCGCCTACATCGCCAAGCAGCAATACAAGCTTGGCGTGCTGGTCGCCTTCTCCGGCGAAATCAACGACCCCGACAGCTACCCGGAACCGGTCAGCGAACACAGCAAGCTGCTGAACTCCGGCCTCAAGGGCGACATCCGCGAAGCCTTCAAAGGACCGGACTATCACCTGCTGTTGGTGGCCAACAAGTTCCAGACTGGATTTGACCAGCCCTTGCTGTGCGGCATGTATGTCGACAAGCGTCTGGCCGGCATTCAGGCAGTGCAGACGCTTTCGCGCCTCAACCGTGCCCACCCCGGCAAGGACACGACCTACATCCTCGATTTCGTCAATGAACCGCAGGACGTCCTGGCCGCCTTCAAGACCTATTACGAGACTGCGGAACTCGAAGCCAATACTGACCCGCATCTGGTGCTCGACCTGCGGGCCAAGCTGGATGCGACCGGTTACTACGATGGCTTTGAAGTCGACCGCGTGGCGGAAGCCGAAACCAACCCGAAGGCCACTCAGGCCCAGCTCAGCGCTGCCATCGCTCCGGTGGCCGACCGTCTGCTGAAACGCTACAAGGCGGCACAACACGACAAAGCGATAGCCGAAGCCAACCACGACGAAAAAGCCGCCCAGGCCGCCAAGGACATCATGGCCGCGCTGACCCTGTTCAAGGGTGACATGGGCGCCTTCAATCGCCTGTATGCCTTCCTGTCGCAGATATTTGATTACGGCAATACGGACATTGAGAAGCGCTATCTCTTCTTCAAGCGCCTTATCCCGCTGCTCGACTTCGGACGTGAGCGGGAAACCGTCGACCTCTCCAAGGTGACCCTGACCCATCACACCCTGAAGAACAAAGGTCAGCAGACCCTGGACCTGAAACAAGGTGAGGCGCAAAAGTTACCGCCGATGACCGAAACCGGCAGCGGTACCCTGCACGACAAGGAAAAGGCCTTCCTCGATGAAATCATCCAGAAGGTGAATGGCCTGTTCGAGGGGGAACTCTCGGACAATGACCAACTGGTCTACGTGAATGGTGTCCTGAAGGGGAAGCTGCTCGAGAACGAAACCTTGGTGCAACAGGCGGCCAACAACACCAAGGAGCAGTTCGCCAATTCGCCAGACCTGTCACAGGCAATCCTGCACGCCATCATGGATGCGCTGGATGCGCATACGGCGATGAGCAGCCAGGCGCTGAATTCGCAGCGGATTCAGGATGGGTTGAAGGATACTTTGTTAGGGCCGGCGCAGTTGTACGAAACCTTGCGTGCCCGGTCACAAGCGCTGTCCGCTGAAAAGTATTCGAGAATGTAGCTTGAGTCTGTAGGCTGATTCTGCCAATTAACAAGCAATTGGTATCCCTGCCGACGATTCCGATAGGACCGTCTTCCATCTCAAAAGCTCGACGGTGAGGTGTGTATCGGTGAGCTCAAATGCCGACACCCTCACGTCGCCTGAGACGTCATCACGCTGTAGCCGCTCCAAGGAGCGCTTCAGCCGTCGGCGAAACTCGCGGAGTTCGCAGACCACACCGCTCCACTTGAAAAGGTCTTCAATTTTCACTGGGTATGGCTTGGCGTGCGTGCTGTAGTAGCTCGCCAGCCACGCCGGCAGGCCTGAGTATTCGTGCAGCGCGGTGTTGCTGACCGTACTCCAGGCCTCTGGCCCAAAAAGCCTGGCCATGGAGTCCAGAACGCGAAAGGAAATGAGGTCGCTGCCCTTCAACAATCGCTCCGGCGTATCTCGGCCTTGGTAGCCGTCATCGAATAAGACATCCAATAAGCGCGGCATCGGGATGTCCACGCGTTTCACCCGGATGCGCAGGTGGGCGGCATTGAGCCGAATGAGACTGTCACGGATGGCCCTGTGCGTGTTGGCGCAGTAGGTCACATTTAGGTCCCGCGCCAGTTGCCAGAAGGTCACGCTAACCCACCGCAACTCCCCACCTGGACAGAGGGGCCGCTCGTCACGGTAGTAGTTCAGACAGGCAGCAAAAACACGTCGGTCGTAATCACCCAGAGGGTGCCCCGTCAGTGTCAGGGACGTATCGCCCTGTACGCTTATCTCGACGTTCATCAGCGGCTTGTCGGTCACCTCGGAAGCTCCGAACAAAGATGAGCGCAGCAAGGTATTCGGGATTCCCACCGTCGCTTCCCGCCAAGTAGGCAGGTAAACATCGTCGCCGCGCCGAACTGCCCGACGCTGCCGGGCCTGCCGCATCTCAGTGACTGAAGCGTTGTCGGGTAGCACCAGGACGGGTTCCTCCTCGGCAGCCATCTGCCGTAGCTGACTGCGTGCAACCGATTCGAGCGTTGCGGCTGCTGCATAGCTAAGGTCCTGGGTAAATATGTCCGTTGCGGTTTCAGCAGCGCGTCGCGCTGCCGCAGCTTGTGCCTGAAGCTCAGCAATCTGCTCAGCGCTGCGCCGCTTGGCCATGTCGGGCTCCTGATGCGCGTTCAACGTAGGCGGCCAAGAGACCGCGAAGAACGACCGATGCACAGAGGCCTTGCACCGCGCAAAGCGAGGCAAATTCGTTCTTCAGGTCATCCGGAACCCAGACTTTCATCTGGACCGAGCCGGCACGATGCCGGTCGCCAGGTTTTTCGATTTTGGTTTTCATGTGTCTTCTCCACTGGGACCCAATGGGGCCCCACATGAATCGGTATAGCGCGCTGGAGAGGCATGACGAACGACAGAACTTACCCAGAATGGGTTCAACGCTGCCTGAAAACACGTTTTACTTGGCGTCGAAACACACGCTGCTTGTCGTGGCCCCACATTTCGCTTGGCCTCAAAACACGCCATGGCGCCCCCGCCAACAAAATCTCCCCAGCCGGCAAGGCGTTTTCAGGGGTATCCACCCCCGTAATCCTTAATCCTTTAATCACCCACCCCCGCCAGCATCTCTCTGGGTGTGCGCCTCACAACGTCGCAAAGCAGCGTGAACGTCAGGACCTTGAACATGGGTTCAACGTCTTTCCGGTGAGCAACCCGCTTCTGGCAACCAGGTGGCTGGTCAGGTCGCTCGTCAGTGGGCAGCGCTTACTCTAACTGGCAAGGCTCATTGGTATGCCGTCAGACAACAGCCCTGGCAGCCCTCATGCAGCCTGTGGAATGCGATGCCAGTTCCCTCGACTGAGACCATCAGCCAAGTAGAACGTAGCCAACGCCGATGACGATAAATTCCATACCGCCAAGGTTGGCACGCAAACCACATACCCTGCGCAACGCGTCAGGAGCGATGCCGACATGAGTATCGTTGCGTCTCGCTTCACTGGAGCGTAGCAGGCTTAACCGATGGGTTCGCAGTAGCAACACCTCAATGCCTTGGTTAAGCCATGCCCGGAAAGGACATCTACTCGCATTGGCCCACCAGTTCCCCGCTTTTCATGGGTGATACGATTACTGCATGCAAGATACCTTGACTGCCCTTCAAAACGAGAACGCTCGCCTGATTGCCTTGCTCGAGGAACATGGTATCGAATGGCGCTTGCCTCAACCTCCAACAGCCACTGTGCCAGTCATTGAACCGGTTCTGCTGTCGACAGCAGAAAAAGTAGCGCTTTTCCGTGCTCTGTTTCGAGGCAGGACCGATGTTTATCCCGTTCGCTGGGAAAGCAAAACGACAGGAAAGGCGGGTTACTCGCCTGCCTGCGCCAATGAGTGGCGCTCAGGTATCTGCATCAAGCCGCGCGGAAAGTGTTCGGACTGCGGGCAGCGGCTCTTGCTGCCGCTCACCGATTCGGTCCTTTATGACCATTTGGCCGGCGAACATACGGTCGGTGTCTATCCCTTGCTTGAAGACGATACTTGCCACTTCCTGGCTGTCGATTTTGACAAGCAGGATTGGCGGGAGGATGCGCAGGCGTTTGCGCAGTCATGTCGAGCGCTTGGGGTGCCTGCTGCCTTGGAGATTTCCCGCTCCGGCAATGGTGCTCATGCCTGGATGTTTTTCGAGCACAAGGTCGATGCCAGGGATGCCAGGCGTCTGGGGAGTGCGCTCATCAGCCATACCTGTGCGCGTACCAAGCAATTACAACTGGAATCCTACGACCGTCTGTTTCCCAACCAGGACACCATGCCCAGGGGCGGTTTCGGCAACCTGATTGCGTTGCCGCTCCAGAAGCATGCCCGGGAAAAAGGAGGCAGTGTTTTCGTGGATGACGACCTTCAGGTTTACGCAGACCAATGGGCCTTCTTGGCATCGGTGAAGCGGATGAAGGTCGCAGATATGGAAGCAGTTATTTTCCAGGCCACGGGGAGTTCTCACCCCCTCGATGTGACGTTTATCGAGGAAGAAGATAACGAAACACCGTGGAGGCGACCGCCGGCGGCGAGCAAAAAATTGGCTGGCATCATGCCCAAGCAGCTGCGTATAACGCTCGCCAATCAGCTCTACTTCGAGAAAGAGGCCATGCCACAAATCCTGGCCAACCGCCTCATTCGCTTGGCGGCCTTCCAGAATCCTGAGTTCTATAAGGCCCAGGCGATGCGTTTTCCGGTATGGGATACACCTCGGGTCATCGGCTGCGCGGAGAACTATCCTCAGCATATCGCCTTGCCCCGTGGCTGCCTGGATGCCGTGCTCGAACTTTTGTCAGCGAACAGCATCGAGCCAATCCTCGTTGACGAGCGTTTTTCGGGGGAGCCAATCGAAGCGCATTTTGAGGGATTGCTGCGTATCGACCAGGAAGCGGCTGTATCCGCCATGATGCACCAGGAGGTTGGTGTCCTATGCGCGCCAACGGCCTTTGGCAAGACAGTAACGGCAGCGGCCATGATTGCCAGGCGAGGCATCAATACCCTTATCCTGGTTCATCGGACCGAGTTATTGAAACAGTGGCAGGAACGGCTGAAAGCCCTTCTGGGCCTTGGCAAGGAAACGCTAGGTACCGTCGGGGGCGGCAAGTCGAAGGCCACTGGAAAAATCGACATTGCCGTCATGCAATCTCTCTCACGCAAGGGTGAGGTTAATCCCATTGTCGAGAACTACGGGCAAATCATTGTCGATGAGTGTCACCATATCGGTGCTATTTCGTTTGATGCGCTATTGAGGCGGGCCAGGGCCAAGTACGTCCTTGGCCTGACCGCAACGCCAATACGCCGTGATGGACAACATCCCATCATCTTCATGCAATGCGGACCGGTCCGGTACAAGGCGGAGCGACCGGCGACGGCGCCGCATCGACTGGAAGTGCATCCCCGGAATCGTTTTCAGGGAATTGAGTTGCCGCCTGAGGCAGCCATTCAAGACGTGTTCCGGTACTTGGCAGCAGATACCAAGAGGACACGGGAAATTGCCCAGGAGGTCATCGACAACTTCAGGGCTGGCAGGAAAATTCTTGTGCTCACCGAGCGCACTGACCACCTCGATGAGCTGGAAAAAGCGCTTCTGCCAGAGATTCCCCAGCTTTTTCTGCTGCACGGCCGAATGTCGCGCAAGCAGCGTAACGCCATCACCGTGGATTTGGATGCCTTGCCACCTGATGTGCCCCGCGTACTTCTTGCCACAGGTAAATTGGTGGGGGAGGGGTTTGACCACCCAGCCCTGGACACCTTGATACTCGCTATGCCCGTTTCCTGGAAAGGAACCTTGCAGCAATACGCGGGGCGCCTGCACCGCGAGCACAGCACGAAGTCGGACGTACGTGTCATCGATTTTGTGGACGCCAGCCACCCTGCGCTCAATCGGATGTGGGAGAAACGGCTCCGTGGCTACCGGGCGATGGGGTACGGCGTGGTTACCTAACTACAAAGAGCGCCAGCGTTGCTACATTCCAATGATGAACGCCCATCCTCCGGGGTTAGAGCCCAACCATCTTCATAAGCGCATCTAACGCGCCGGGCATCGGGGAGAGCGGTTTATGTTGTTCTTCCCATTATGACGAATGCCAAGATGTTTTCGACCTTAATTGCACCAATGCTAACTCTGGCTGAACATGCCATTGAGAAGGAGGGGAACCCCTGAAAACACCTCGCTCTCAGCGATGCTTTTCATCGCCTCCGGCCAGCAAATCCGTTCTTGCTCAAGCCGGATGTTGTTATTCCACCTACCGGTGCGTAGTCCTTCAAAAGCATCCCGCTCAGTTGGCGTCAGTAGGGGGAGTTCAGTTTCAGAAGACGGGATGCTCTCTTCAACCCATAAGTCCTGGTAGGCCAGCAATGTAGCCGAATCCATCATGACCGACAGAAGATTGGGGAAGTAGCTTCGTGCTCGATTGAGGATGGCAAATCCGTGTGTGTCGATGTCACCCCAGTAAAGCATGGAACAATCCTGTAACCAGGTTAAGCCCGACAGCAGGCTCACCGCGTTACCAAGGCGCATGAACGCTACCGTGTCTGGAATGTCCGCTAGGGCCAACCCGGTTTCCAGGTTTTCAACAATGATGACGCGCTTGGGGGTGATGGCTAGCTCGCTTAACTCTGTCACAGGGGCTTCAATATCTCTCAGACCACCGAGCATGCTACGCAACTTCGGGCAAAGAATTCGGGCGCGTATTCTGGGCACGGGCCGTTTCAAACCACATATTGAGTAGAAGTCGGCCACATCATCGATGGCGCGAATACTTCTCAGCAGGTCGGTCACAACGCCAGCCCTCTTTTCAAGCCATTTGGTATCAAGGCCGGCAACTGGCAGTTGTCGGGGAGCCAAGCCCGAGGAGGGATTTTTCTCCAACCAGTCGAGCATAGAAAACAGACGTGTGAAATCAGTATCGGCGTAATCGGCCAAAACACCGAAATGTCGTCCCAGGACAGTGTGGGCTGCCAGCTGTGGCCAGCGGTCTACAAAACGCTGGTAACGCTCAGCGGCTGTTCTCCAGCGCTTACCTTGACCAATGAATGATGCAACGTCACTGGGTGCGGCGATTTCCAAACTGGCCGGCAAATTTTGAGTACCCAAGCGGGACCATTGTCGAGATACCCAAGTCAGCTTGGCTGGGCCGTGCCAGTCGCTCCAGGCTTCAACCCAATGCCTGACTCCGCCAATATCCTGAGTGGCATCGGTTTCTGTTGGGATGCCGAGATTGACGGTTATCGGCCATTGGCCTTCTCCTAACAACCAAGCTTTGTGCTGGTTGGTGTATCGGCGGGTAAGCCATTCGATGACATCTTTAGGCAGCAGCAGCTTCTTGGCCATTGCCATCCTCCGGTTTCAACTTCAGGCGTTGGCTTTCTTCATCGTATTCAATCGGGATTGCAGCCGAGTATTTCCGGTTCTTGATATGAATAAAGCAGGCACCGCCGATAAAGGGCTCGAGGGTCATCACCGATTTCAGCGGGGTGGCGACAATCATCTGGAAGCCGAAGGTCTTGAATATGTTCATCGCCATGGCGGTGAATTCGGCATCGGCTTTATCAAAGGCCTCATCCAGAACGACGGTTGAGAAGGTCGGCAATTCACGACCATGACTGCCTAGTTGATAGCGCAGTGCTGCTGCCAGGCACGTCGCGGCCAATTTCTGGCGCTGGCCTCCTGACTTGCCTGCTCCACTGCGGTAGACCTCAATCTCGAGGCCGGAGGCATCAAGTTCTCGGGCAACAAATTCCACATGCTGTCGTACGTCGAGGACCAAAGCACGCCAGTTACGGTCGGCCGTTTCTTGGCTCGATAGTTTCTTGACCAATTCATTGAGTACCGAGAAGCGAGACTCTGCCGCTTCCTTGTCCTGGCTAAAGGAGTGGCTCAGCGCATCCTTCAGGCTTTGTTTGAAGTCGAGAACATCTTTCAACATCCGGTCGTGTGTATCAATAACCAAATGGGTGCCGGGCCCGAATGGTGCGGTTTCCAGGCTTTCATTGACCACATCCATACGGTCGCGGATGGCCTTTCGCTCCTGGTCGAGTTGGGTGGACAGGCGAGTCAGGTTTTGGTCGCTCTGCTCTTGCAATAGGCGCAGGAAGCGTTCCTCGAACTCTGGAAGCCCATCTTGTTCAAGGCGCCGCAGCTTGGCGAAGAAATCATCGGCACTGGCCATGGTGGGGTCGAGGCCGCCAGCCTCGGCTGGCCAGGTGGAAACAAACCGCTGGAAGCGCTCCTCAATAGCTCGGACATGGTTGTTAATTTGCTGGCCTAGGCCTTGGAGCTCTTTATTGATGCCTCTCACGACTTGCAGTGCGGCATTGGTCAAGTTTGTCAGGGTCAATGTGCTACTGGCTTCACCAAAGCGCTGATTGAGCGCTTCCATTTGTTGTGGGGCGATTGAGAATGCCAGAAGCTCAAACCGCAATGCGCCCATACTGATTTTGAGCTTTTCAAGCTCCGAACCTTTCGCAAGGAGGTTTGCTGCGTACGCATTTTGTTTGCGCTGCTCTGCGTCGTGTAGCTCAGCTTGCTTTTTGATTTGCTCGTCCAACGTAGCTAAGTCGGGATGTGCTTCGAGTTCCGTCCTGAGTTGTTCTTGCAGACTGGTGATGCGAGTCAGCATCGAGGCAACGTCCACCTCGCTCCATTGAAGATTGGCTAGGGTCTGACAGTGCAATAGCCGCTGCTCAGTCATTTCGCTGCGCGTTTGATGTGCTTCCAGCTCTTTGCGAAGCTTTTCGTGCTCAGTGGCCAATTCCAGGGCGCGACGTTCGTATAGCGTTCGTTTTGCCTTGTTGTCGAAACCCAGCACCCACTGGGTTTGGTCATCAATGCGGCGCCGGTCATCTTTCTCGTGGCGAATTGTGTTGTGCTTGACCTGTCCTTCTTTGGTGACGGCGCGTGTCGCATTGCGAAAAGCCTGAAGGCTGTCGACACACTCGTAGTTGAAGTGGGCTTTCAGCTCTTCACGCAGCCACTCCGTAAGTGGCCCGCGGGCAAATTTCAGTTTGCTGACGATTGAGTTCGCTCCAACCGTGCGCATCTCCGTGCTGCGTTCAATCACCCGCAAGTAAGTCAGTCGTTCCCCAATGTTTTGCTCATTGAGATAAGCCGCGACAGCAGCGTAGTGCTTGTCCGGAACCAAGAGAGAGCGTGCAAATCCGCCGAGCACACGTTCAATAGCGCCTTGCCACTCATGCTCCTCCTCCTTCACCTCAATGAGTTCGCCCGCATAGGGCAGTTTTTCCTCGGGAATCTCCAAGGTTTTTGCCATGTGCTCCCGGATGCCCAGAAGGCGGGATGGGATATTGGATGGATGCTTCTCCATCGCCGCAATTTCCTGGCGCGTCTCAGTAAAGTTACGTTCGCAAGTTTTGAGTTGGTCTCGCAGTTCAACGGTTTTCTCGAGCTGCTCTGCTCGCCTCTCCTTGGCGCCCAAAAGCTCTCGGCGAGCCTCATCGGCTCGTTCCGTGAATTCAGTGGCAGTGCTGGGATAGGGCCAACCGATACCCTGGCAAGCGGTTTCCGCTTGGCTACGTTTACCGATGCGTGCATCGCGTTGCGACTCTGCTTCCTTGACGTCGCGACTTAATTGCTCGATGCGGCTACCGCCTGAATCAAGGCGCTTCTGTTGCAATCCCTGAAGGGTCTCAAATGCATTGCGTGTTGCACTCTCTTGCTCTTTTGCCTGGGCTTGCAGCCCCGCGATAGCCACTTCCTGCTCATGGATAGCAGTCGTCAAAAGGCGCTTTTTTTCTCGTTCTGAATAGGCATCGATGGCCAATGAGAGAGCTTCTAGCTCAGTTCTGGAGCGTTGGGTCGCTTCGAGCAGGAAGGATTCCGCTTGGGCGGGCTTGAGGGTTTCAATCTGCCGACGCGCTTCGACAACGGCTTTGTGCGCTTCATTGAGTTCCTGGAACTGTGACACCAGGTTGTCGGCCAACTCGAACGTCTCGGGTGCGTCGAGCATGAAATCACGGAGGAAGGTATTGAGGTCTCCCAGATTCTTGGCGGATTGAGTCTTGTGCAGCAGGCGGAGCGCACGCTCGTTATCAATGTCGAGGAGTTGCCGAAAGCGTTCCTGATAGCTGCTGAATTCCTCCTTGACCGTGGCATCAGGTAGGTCGAATTTGAAACGGCGTACCTCGAAATTGTGGTCCGCGAAAAACTGTAGTTCCCGAACGTCGAATGGGCGCTGGAGTATCAAATAGCGCTTGTGCACATCACCGAGTGAGCTACTCTTGCCGCGAATCCAAAAAACCTGGGCGAGAACAACGACACGCCCCGTTCCGTCGCGATAGGTCTCGGCAATGGCTGACCAAGTGGTTTCCGGCCGCAGATATTGGGAGACGTATTCACCCGCATCCCCTGTTTGCTGGGACCACGCCCCGCGGACATAGGTGATGAGGTTTCGGTCTTTGCCGTGGCGCTCGTCCTGACGAGCTGCTACGTTGAAGTCCACCCATTTGGGTGGGGTCAAAATGGCCGAATGGGCATCCAAAGCCGTCGACTTTCCGGAACCAGACGGGCCGAGAAATGCATAACCGCTGCGGGGAATCGAGAAATCGACGATGCCGTTAAAAGTGCCCCAGTTGAATAATTGGATGTGGGTGAGGCGAAACTGGTTGATGTCAGCCGAGCCCTCTGCAAAGAAATTCAAGGTGCTCTGCGGGTTTCTATTCATGCTCATCTCCCGTGCTTTGCTCTTCGTCATCGCCTTCCAGCGGGCCATTTGCATGGTGAGAAAGTCCGCGCTGCTGGATGTCCTGATAGGTGCGCGTGAGCGCTTGAATTTCCTCGGCCGGGAAAAGTAGTTTCAGCGTCGGTGAAACCTCGAAACGGTCATCCGCCCCGCGGATTTTCTGAAGAAAGTTGAGTTTCTTGGCTTTTTCAATGGCGCCTTGGCATTGCTTGTCGAAACGCGCATGGTCGACATTGCCGGTCCGCTCGTAGACACTAAGGTGTTCAATCATCTCCAACCAAGAGACCACAGCACGGTTGCCATCAGTATTTGCCTGAATGAGCCGTTGGCGGAGGAAGAGGATGAGTACCGATTCCATGAAGGTGAGATTCGCCCGCCGTAACAAAATGGGAATCTCAATGTCGTCGGCCGCAACCTGGCGCGTAAATGCCACCTTCTGCTCTGGGTCAATCACTAACTCGAGAAAAAGCTCGTGCAGGCGCTGGCGGATGGCCGCTTCATCCCGTAGGAGCGTTGCCCAAAGGTTGGCCTGGCGCCGTCCGTCAACGGCAGGGCCGAGCAGGAGCTGAACAATTACCCGACGCGTTTCGAGGGGAAGCATTCCCATATCGCCGGGGAATACGGCAGCGTCTACCTCCTCCTTGCTCTGCGCTTGGTCAGTGGGTTCGTCCGGCTGAAGCGCTTCACTGGAGCAACTGTCATTCGTTGAATAGTTCAAGCATGCTCTCCCTGACAAAATAGATGGCCGGTACCTTGGCCTTTCGTTGTTTTTCATCGCTGCCGAGCCACGAGACAAGCTCGGTCTCGCTAGTGACTTCTCCGTGCTTGGCTCCTAACGCAACGTAGCCAACGACACTGCCAAAGCCCTGTTCCGCAGGAAACCTATTCAGCAACTGGCCAACAGTGATTTGTGACTGTTCGGAAAGCGCTTCTCTGAGATGTTGGCGCAAGGTGCGGAAATCGATTTCAGACTGGCGCACCAGCTCCTCTACGACATCAAGTCCCAGTTCCGACGGCTCCGCTTCTGGCATGGCGGTATCGGCAACATTCAGGCTCGGGTCGTGAAGTTCCCACTGGCTCACCGAGCGAAGGCGACTACTGGTTAGCGACAGGGAATAATCGAGCTGCGAGTTCGGGCGAATGGAGTCACGCGCCTGAAGAGCTGCCTGCTGCGCTTCGCGCAATAGACTGTGCAGACGTCGCTGTTCTTGGAACTCACGGCTCTGCACGAAGGTTTTGAGGCTACGGGCGAATTGCTGGACGACTTCATGCACACTGCCGCCTTCGGCCATCAAGGTTCCCGTCAGGTTTTGCAGGAAGCGTCGTTCCTTCAATTCCAAGCCGCGCGCAAACGCGCGGGAGGTGACAGATTCCAGGGACTCCATCAGCGTTGCCGCTTGCTCACCATCCGTTAGCAGGCGCCAGAAGGCGTTAAAGGTTTTTCCATGCTCACTCTGGGCAATCAGGTCCACACCTGCAAACAACGCTTCCAGAACCTCGCCTCGACTGCCGTCGCTCTCCATCAAGCTTTGGCGGAGTCCTCGATTCAGCTTGTCGAACTCATCACGTACGTTGCGGAAATCTGAGGCCAATTCTTCGGCGAGGGCAATGATTTCGCGGACACGTTCGAGCGCCCGCTCTTCGGGGAGTGTTTTGACGCCCTCTCGTTCTAATGCCAGAAGTTCGGCATCGATGCGTTCTCGTTCAGCGATGAGCGTGGCTCGTCTCGTTTCTGGGTTGGCATCTGTCTCGTCGGCTAGGCGAGTTAGCTGCAGAATGACCGTGGCTAGACGACTTTCGGTGGCTGCGGTCCGGGGCTTCAACAAGCCATTCAAAAAGCGTAAAGCGCTCGTCGCTTCCGCGGTCAGTTCGAATTCTTCTTCACTTGCCCCAGCTGGAAATCGCCGGCTGAGCCAGCCTTCACCAATCCAGTCTGCAACGTAAGCTTGCGGTGTCTGCGGGAGGTCATGGCCATGAGCACGGAGCGTATCGATTTCTCGCGATAAACGTTCGTGGAAAACCGAGCTGGGAAGGGTTTTCTCCTGTTCGAGCAGTAGGCATTGCATCAATCCCATTACCAATGGGGCCTTGTCGGCAGCCAGTAATCGCCATAAAGGTCGGCTACGCAAGGCGATAAGAGCCGCTGAAGCACGCAGTGCTTTCATTGGCGGCACCTTACATCATGGCTTGTTTTGAGCATTGTCCTATCCAAAATAGATGAACGTATAAAAACTATACGTTCAAAATTGCCGTACGTAAAGTTTTTATACGTGTGCTACAGTGGTTGGCATGAAAAAGATGGCCAATCAACGCGCAGAACCGGACTTGCCTACCCGCTGGGGGCCTGAGAAACGGCTTGAGTTCATCGACTTTCGCTTGCGATGGGACGGTCGATTGAACCGGGGGGACATCTCCGATTTCTTCGGAATCTCGACACCACAAGCCTCCCTCGACATTGCTCGCTACCTAGAGATGGCGCCTCTGAATGCTGTTTACGACCGCAGTGAGCGAAGCTACGTCGCAACTCGAGACTTCCAACCGGTTTTCCCCTCCAGTCAGCCACAGAAATACCTCAATGACTTGCTAATGCAAGCATATGGCATATTAGACCAAGGTGTCAGTTTTTCCGGGTGGCTACCATCAGTTGCCGTTGCACCGACGCCAGCCCGAACCTTGCGGGCCGAGACCCTGATTGCGTTGATAGGGTCAATACGGCGATGCCAGGCTCTTGAGATGGCTTATCAGTCGATGACGAGTCCGATTCCAAAAAAACGCCTTGTTTCCCCTCGAGCGCTAGGGTTCGATGGGCACCGCTGGCATGTTCGGGTTTATTGTCACCAAGAGGACGGATTTCGGGACTTTGTTATTGCTCGGATTCTCTCGCTCGGAAATGAGCAGCAACCCCCAACAGTGCCGCCCATCGACCAGGATTGGGAGACCTTGGTTACCCTCGTATTGGCGCCAAACCCTGGATTGCCCGATGCACATCAGCGGGTTATTGAACTGGACTATGGAATGGTGAATGGCGAGCTACGCTTTGAATGCAAACGAGCGCTGCTGCTTTACGTTGTTCGGAACCTTGGCTTGGATGGCGCAGAAGGGAAAGCTCCCAGGGTTCAACAAATTGTCCTGCGTAATCTTGCCGAGATTGCCCCACTTTTGCCCGCGCAGAACTAAGTCACTGGTGATTAACGATGGGCAGAATGTCCATAAAGTCCGTGTGCATCTGACGAACCTGCACCATGTTCTCTGGATTGCCCGAAAGAATCGCTAGTAACTGTGATGTCAGTGCAACAACGGCATTGGCGTTCCGAATGACGTCGTAAATCAATTGTGCCGGATAACCACTCATCGTTCGGGATAAGGGATGCAAACCGCCATGGGCATAACTGTTCATGGCCTTCCAGGTCACCTCTTTGTATTCCCGCAGCTGCGCGACGATGCCTGCCGGCGCATCAGGGTTGGCCTCCAGCTGCTTGAGCATTTCCGCCAGGCCTTCTCCCTCATTTGCTCGTTTCGCCGACTCCATGGTCAGAGGTTCGGATAGCTTTGTAACCCAGTTCTCGCTCGCCGCGTGGAGCAACCAGATTCCGCGCACTAGGCTTTCAAACTGGGGCCGGGTCAATGCAATCGCCGAAGAAAACAACCCTTGCTCGAACAGAACCAGCGCACTCACTGCATGCTCCAGCGACAGTAGCCCGGATTGAAATGCGGTGATGAACCGTACGTCAGGGTAAGGAGTCAGGGTCTGTACGTGTTGTTGAACCCGCTCATGAAACGTAGCGGTTCGCTCAATGAGCTGGAGGAGTTTTTCTTCTGTCACGACAATGATTCTAAGAAGGCCTATGCGATTATTTTATGCGGATTGGCTTGATGTATCTGGAAGGAATCGAAAGATGGAGAAGACGGACAAGCCGGTTGACCGTGAAACCCTCTACAACGAGGTCTGGACGGACCCCGTAACGGTAGTAGCGCCACGCTACGGCCTCTCGGATGTTGGGCTCGCGAAAATCTGCCGAGCCTTGGCCATCCCCCTACCGAGCCGCGGCTACTGGGCAAAGGTGAAGGCGGGGCGCGTCATGGGGCGCGCACCGCTCCCTAGACTCAAAACCCCAGGTCCGGTGCCGACTGGCTTGGTCAAGCTGCCTCCGGAAAAGGCCGCTGTACGCCAGGCAGCCAGACAATCGGCCGCCAAGATTCGCAAAGAAACGCCGCCATTGCCGCCACCGGAGGAGTCACAACCATCAGCTGCCCACCCGTTGGTTCGTGCCGCTGCCAAGCGTCTGAAACAACGGGATGGTTGGCCACCAGACACGTTGCTTCGCTCAGCCCCCAAAGAGGTGCTGCATCTTTCAGTGACGCGTGATGCACTCGACCGAGCACTCGGGATTACGGATGCCCTTATAAAAGCGCTTATCCAGCGAGGCTTTGATGTGGAGGTCGATGGCGAGCGGGGGGCAACCACCCTGAAATACGTCGAAACCGGAACCAGGTTGGAGTTCACGTTGACCGAATACATACGTCGAACGCGCCACGAAATTACTCCGGCAGAGGAGCGTGCCCGAAAACGCTACTGGGAACGTTCGCGCTGGGATAACTCAGTCAGTTATCCGCATGTGCCGATGTATGACTACACCCCAACTGGAACTCTCACCATTCAGATTGGCCGATGGCCATCACGAAACTGGAAGGACACTCCAAAAACCCAACTCGAAAAACGCCTTGGAGAGGTTGTTGGTGGCATCGTAGCCCTTGCCCAGGAAACGCACGCCAAAGAGGTTGAAGAGGCGCGACGCAAAGAAGCGCACCGGTGCGCTGTGGAGCGCTATGAGTTTCTAACCAAACGACGCGAAGATGAAGTCGAACGCTTCAAGGAAGTCGAAGCCAGGGCGACAGATTGGGAGCGGGCCATGCGCCTGCGTGCGTTTGCGGACGCAGTTGAGGCTCAGGCCAAGTCGGCTGGCGAACTATCCACTGAATACGTGGAGTGGCTCGCTTGGACGCGTGCGAAAGCCGATTGGCTGGACCCACTGATTCTAGTCAGCGACCCGATTCTCGATGCCCCGGAACCCAAACGCCCCGGCTATTGGTAGGAATTGCTGACCCGATAAAGCAAGAAGCCCATGTCGCTGAACATGGGCTTCGTAAATCTTGAACCTTGGCGCTCACGGCCAAGGTGAACGGTTCATTACCGTTGGGGTGCTACTTGGTCATCTTGTCGAACTGCGGCGGATTTTCAGTCATGCTGCCTCCAATCGCGTTGTTCCTGAAGGGCCTGACCAACTGCCCGTCAGGCTTCAATTCCAGATTACTCCTCCAGACAAAAAAGTCTACTAGCGGTACGGAAAAACGGCCCGCCAACTGGCGAGCCGTTGTGGCACCGGTCTGTATCGGGCTGGGTTAGTCGTTGCTGGAGAATCCAAGCAGTTGCAGCACCGACAGGAAGAGGTTCAGCACATTCAGGTACATGCTGACCGCAGCCATCACATAGTTGTCTTCTTCGCCGCGCACCAGACGGCTGGTGTCGTACAGGATGAAGCCGGAGAACAGGAGCGCGGCAACTGCCGATACGCCAGCCTGCATGGCCGGGACAAACATCGCAGCAATGCTGGCCAGGATGACGACAATCAAGCCGGCGAACAGGAACCCGCCCATGCGGGAGAAATCCTTGCCGGTTTTATGGACGTAAGCCGTTAGCGCCAAGGTAACTGCGGTGGTTATCACGGCAGCGGTCAGCACCGTGCTGCTGCCTCCGGGCATGTTGATGTAGTGGGTCAGCGTCGGGCCGATACCCATACCGCTGAGGGCAGTAAAGGTGAGCATGGCCGGCACGGCTGCCGCAGTATCCCGTTTCTTGTGCAGATAGAACAGCGGAACCAGGCCAAGCAGGGTAAATACGATACCGGCCAGCGGACCAAAACCGGCCAGCATGCTGATACCAGCACCTACGCCGGCAACAGCCGTTGAAAGGGCGAGCAGTTGGTAGGTATTGCGAATAACACGGTTGGTGTCGGGCGCCGCAAACGTGCCATATTCGGTTCTGCTCAGGTCGATAACACGTGCTTCAGTGCGCATGGTGGATAACTCCTCCAGTGGTTGGTGACGTCACTGTAAGTCGTAGCGCGTTACCAAAAAATCAATCCACTGCTGACCTTCGATTCGAAAAAACCGAACCAATGTAACTTGTTAGTGAGTTTTTGCAGGATGCTGACCCCAATGGGCACCTTCATCCATTGGCCTGGGTGGCGAACGTGATTTTTGTGGGAAACAGGTCGAAATCTCCCTGTTTTCTATGGCAATATTTTTTGGACACCTTATGCTTTACTTTGAGCCGATAGGACAGGTTATGTTTTATCGGTACCCAAGGGACTCGGCGCAGAGCCTGATGGTGCGGACAGGTTATGCCTTACTTTCCGGTCACCTTACGGCTAACGGCACAATCTGCAAAAGAAAAAGCCAACCGAGTCCGGTTGGTTTTTTTGTTTCCCGGCAGGCTACTTGAATTTATGTGTCCCAAGGGCTACATTGTTGGCCATTGAAGGCTAATTTGACGCCCGGGGGCTACAGTGACGACGCTATCCGATGTTGCCGAGATGCTCAGAAGTGCTCGCCGCGAAGCGGGGTTGAGCCAGGATGAACTTGCCCGGCGGGCGGGTGTTGCGCGCACGACTGTGGCGCGCATGGAAAACCTGGCCAAGGGTGACATGAGCGTGTCCGCGCTGGTGCGCTTGCTCGAAGCCGCTGGCTACGACCTGAAGCTGGTGAAGCCCGGTCACGCGCGCACGGTCGAGGACATCCTTGCCGAGCAACGCCGGGGTGATTCCGCATGAGGCTCGATGTTCAGGTCAGCGGCAAGACCGTCGCCCGGCTCTGGCGGGAGCGCGACGAGTACGTCCTGAAATATCTGCCTGACACCGATCCGGCCGATTTCGTCAGCCTGACCATGCCGGTGCGTGATGAACCTTGGCGCTGGCCGCGTGACCTGCACCCGTTCTTTCGCCAAAATCTGCCCGAAGGCTATCTGCTGAACATCATCCGCGAGGAGTTCGGGCCACTGATCGATGGCACGGATTTGTCCCTGCTGGCAGTTGTTGGTGGCACCGGCATCGGCCGTGTCACGGTCACGCCCGAGGGGGGCAAGCCCGGCGGGGAGATTGAGCCACTGCAGATCGAGAGCCTGCTGACGGCTGAGAACACCGCCGAGCATTTCGCATTGCTGGTCCGCCGCTATGCCCGCTCGTCGATTTCGGGCGTGGTGCCCAAGTTCATCGCGCCAGAAGAAACGCCCGACGAGGTGCTGGGAGCACTGGGCAAGCCCACGCTGCGCACCAGTCGCCACATCGTCAAAGGCTCGGACGACAGCACGCCCTACCTCGGCTTCAACGAGTTCTACAGCATGCGCGTGCTGGAGCGCCTGAATGTCGTACCGGTGGCCCGCACCCGCATGTCCGATGATGGCCGGGTGCTGGTGGTCGAACGCTTCGACGTGGACGAGCATGGCACGCCGACGCACGGACTCGAAGATGCCTGCGGGCTGCTTGGCCTGCCGCCTCACGAAAAATACGCGACCACCACAGAGAAAGTGCTGAACGCCACGCGTGCCTACCTGCCGTCCGCACAGGTACGTGTCCAGTTGGAGCAATTTGGCTGGCAGGTTCTGGCCAACTATGTGGTGCGCAACGCGGACTGCCACGCCAAAAACATCGCATTGTCCTACACCCGGCTTGGCGACGTAGCCTTTACGCCGGTCTATGACATCGTGACGACCCAGGCTTACCCACGCTACGCGAGCAACCCGCCGGGGCTGTCCATCGACGGCCGGCAGACCTGGGCGGCGGGCAAGGCGCTGCAGCGCTTCTTCAATGCGCGGCTCGGCATTGCGCCGCGACACTATGCTGAGATGGTCGAGCGTTTGTGCGAATCGGCAGTTGAGGTCGGCGAAGAAGTGATCGAAGCGGCCAGGAATGAGCCGCGCTGGCATCCGCTTGCCAAGCAGATGGTGCATGCGTGGAATGAAGGCATGTCATCGCTGCGCGACCCGAAGAAGTCCGTAGCGCTCAGAGGCCTGGATGCCGCGATTACTGCGGCTGGCTTCTCCGAGCCCGAACCGCCCGAGCCGCCCCGCGTGACGACGGGCCGTTCCGAACTGCTGGCGTCGTCACGGCGGAAGCGCTGATGTTTCGGAAACCCCGGTTGCCCCGATCCGAATCCCTTGCACTCAGCCTAGCAGTTTTCGCTGGCTCAGATACTTCTCAAGAATTTCCAGCCGTGCCACCGGGTCGTCCAGTTCGAGCAGCTTTTGCTTGGCCAGGTTCTGGATCGGCAGGACTTCGGTGATTCGGTAGCCGACCCATTCGGCTTCGTCGTAGCGGTGCGGTTCGGGCATGCGTTCGCTGCCGAGGTCGCTGACGATGCGGCGGAGCAGGGGCAACAGGCGTTCGCGTTCGGGGGGCAGGGGCGTCGGGCCGGTTTCGGCCAGCAGTTCGACGGTGCCTTCGAGCAGGTTGCCGGGGCCGACGGTGCTGTCGATGATGCGGAAGCGGCGGCCGCCTTGGGCGGTGACCATCAGGATGCCGAGCTGTTCCATCTCCCAGCTGGCGATGCTGGCCAGGGTGCCGACCAGGTGCGGCACGGCGCTGCCGCCGACTTCGCTGCCTTTTTCGATCAGGCAGATGCCGAACGGCGTGTTGTCCTTCAGGCAGGCGGCGGCCATGTCAAGGTAGCGCTGCTCGAATATCTTCAGCGGCAGCAGGCTGCCGGGAAAAAGCACGGTGTTGAGCGGGAAGAGCGGGACGCGCAGCGTCTCGACGGTGGTGCCGGTCGGTGAGCGGACAAAATCGAACCAGCCCATCATTCGCCCCAGCGTTGGATCAGCGTGTGCGGCACGGCGAGCTGGTCGAGGATGCGGGCGACGACGAAATCGACGATGTCACCGACGCTTTGCGGGTGGTGGTAGAAGCCGGGGCTGGGCGGCAGGATGACGGCGCCGGCCCGCGACAGGCGCAGCATGTTCTCCAGGTGGATGGCCGAGAACGGCGTTTCACGCGGGATCAGCACCAGTTTGCGGCCTTCCTTGAGGACGACGTCGGCGGCGCGTTCGATCAGCTTGTCGGCCAGGCCCTGGGCGATGGCGGCCAGGGTGCCCATCGAGCAGGGGCAGACGACCATGGCGTCGGGCGGGTTGGAGCCGGAGGCGACCGGAGCGAACCATTCCTCGCGGCCGAAAACGGCCAGTTTTTCCGGGGCGGCCGTAGGAAAACGGGCGAGCAGGGCGGCTTTGACTTCGGCCGGGCGCGACGACAGTTCGACATCCATTTCCTGCTTGGCGACGATCTGCGCGGCTTGCGAGTAGAGCAACTGGACGTTGCAGCCGGCGGCGAGCAGGCATTCGAGCAGGCGCAGGCCGTAGGGCATGCCGGAGGCGCCGGTCAGCGCGAGGCAGATGGTCTTGGGTGAGGAAATTTCAGGCACGGGGGGCTTCCGAAAGCGCGGGTTCAGTCATCAGTTTAGCTGCGATCAGGCCATTGATGGTGCCGAATACCAGCGCCGCGCCGGCAAAGACCGGGGTGAGCAGGAAGACGCCGTCGTGCGGGATCAGCCAGGCGCGGGCGAGCAGCAGCTGACCGCCGATATGGGCGAAGGCGGCGAGGATGGACAGGCTGACCGGGCCGAACCAGCGTTTGGGCAGATGGCGGGCGAGACCGAGCGTGAGCAGGCTGAGCGTGGTGCCGGTCAGCGACAGGAAGAAGCCGGGGGCGAGGAAGAAGCCGAGCAGCAGGCTGCCGGCCAGCACGCGCAGGGCGCTGACCCAGACCGCGGTGCCCCAGCCGTAGCGGGCCAGCACAACGAGGGTGACGATGTTGGCCAGGCCCGGCTTGACGCCGGGCAGCGGCGAGGGGATCGCCGCGTCGACCAGCGACAGGCCGACCGCTGCGGTGGCCAGCCAGGCGACACGGCGGTCTTCGGCGGTGACGGCGAGTTGGGTCACCCCGGCGCCGGAGCCGTGCTCAGTAACTGATCGAGTCATAGACCCTGGTCCGTCCGGCAATCTGGACGCTGACGCGGTTGGGGGCGCAGATGGCGATTTCGCCGGGGCGGATCAGCCAGCCCTGCTTGACGCAATATTGGCGTGGGCTGGGGTCGGCGACGACGCGGGCGCGGCCGGGTTCGACGGCGATCAGCGTGGTGCCGAGCGGGCCGGCGACCGCGTACTGCTTGCGCGCCTTGAGGTCGACCTCGGCAAAGACGCGGCCTTCCTGGCGGATGATGGCGCGGTCGGCCAGGCCGCCTTGCCAGAAAAGCGGGAAGCTGGCGCCGACCAGCGCCGCGCTGGTCAGCATGACCAGCCAGTCGCCGGGGCGGATCAGGGGCAGCCAGGATTTCATCGGCTGGCAACGCCCAGCCGGGCGATTTCAATTTTGGCCATTTTTTCCGGCTGACCGTAGCATTCTGGGGTCAGGGCAGCCTGACCCCGACGCAGGCGCCGCATCATCGTCAGTTGCAGGCCAGCGTACGGTGGCGGACGAGGACGCGCACCCGGTCGCCGAAGGCGCGGGCCAGCCATTCGGCCATGTAAACCGAGCGGTGCTGGCCGCCGGTGCAGCCGATGGCGACCGTCAGGTAGTTGCGGTTGTCGCGGATGTAGCTGGGCAGCCAGGTGGCGACGAAGCGGTGGATATCGTCGCGCATCAAGGCGACCTCGCCGGCTGCTTCGAGAAAGTCGATGACCGGTTGGTCCTTGCCGGTCAGCGGGCGCAGGTCCGGGTCGTAAAACGGGTTGGGCAGGCAGCGGACGTCGAAGACGAGGTCGGCATCGAGTGGAATGCCATGCTTGAAGCCGAAGGACTCAAACATCAGCGTCAGGCCGCGGCCGGGCTCGACTTCGATGAACTGGCGGACCCATTCGCGCAGGCCGCTGGCCTTCATGCCGCTGGTGTCGATGCGGTGGCCGAGGGCGGCGATCGGTTCGAGCATGGTCCGTTCGGCGCGGATGGCTTCGTCCAGCGTCTGGTCGGCCGTCGCCAGTGGATGGCGGCGGCGCGATTCGGAATAGCGCTTGAGCAGCGTTTCCTCGTGTGAAAAGAGAAACAGGAAGGTGACGTCGATGCCGACTGCCTTGAGCTTCTCGATCTTGGACGGCAGCAGGTCGATGCCGTGCCCGGAGCGGGCGTCGATGGCGACGGCGACCTTGCTCACGTTCTCGTCGCGGAGCATCCGGGCGAGCACGGTCAGCATGACGACCGGCAGGTTGTCCACGCAGTAATATCCGGAGTCTTCCAGGAGGTTCAGGGCGACGGATTTGCCGGAGCCGGAAAGACCGCTGATGAGAACGAGTTTCATGGGCATGCAGCATAATCAAGGCTACGCCCGGTATCAACAGCGGCATAATATAAATAAACAGGAGACCCCCATGCCCGCCCCGATTCCCCTGCTCGAATTGCCTTTCGTGGCCGAACTGACTGCGCTGCGCCGCGACATCCATGCCCATCCGGAACTGGCCTTCAACGAGAACCGGACGGCCGACATCGTCGCCCGCGAACTGCAGCGCTACGGGC
Source organism: uncultured beta proteobacterium (assembly GCA_903922075.1). Classification (GTDB taxonomy): domain Bacteria; phylum Pseudomonadota; class Gammaproteobacteria; order Burkholderiales; family Rhodocyclaceae; genus Azonexus. The sequence goes on from CAIXSK010000062.1 coordinate 38,852, forward strand.
TGGAAGTCCATCGCGGCCTGGCCAAGACCGGCGTTGTCGGCGTGTTGCGTGCCGGAACCTCGCAAAAGATGGTCGGCCTGCGCGCCGACATGGACGCCCTGCCGCTCTGCGAACTGAACGAATTTCCGCATCACTCGAAGCACGCCGGCAAGATGCACGCCTGCGGCCACGACGGCCATACCGCGATGCTGCTCGGTGCTGCCCGCTACCTGGCCGAGCAGCCGGATTTCGATGGCATTGCCGTGTTCATCTTCCAGCCAGCCGAGGAATCCGAAGGCGGCGCGGCGGTGATGATCGAGGACGGTCTGTTCGAAAAATTCCCGGTCGAAGCGGTGTTCGGCCTGCACAACTGGCCGGGCATCCCGGTCGGTGAAATGGCGGTGATGCCGGGGCCGGTGATGGCCGGCACCTGCGCCTTCGAGATCACCGTGCGCGGTCACGGCTGCCACGCCGCGATGCCGCACCAGGGCGTCGACTCCATCGTCGCCGGGGCGCAACTGGTCCAGGCGCTGCAGACCGTCGTATCGCGCACGCTGCACCCGGGCGAGTCGGCGGTGGTCAGCGTCACCCAGTTTCATGGCGGCGAGGCGTGGAACATCATTCCAGAAGAAGTCGTGCTGCGCGGCACCATCCGCAGCTTCAAGCCCGAGGTGCAGGAGACTGTCGAGCGCGCCATAGAGCGCCTGTGCGGCGGGGTCGCGGCGGCCAACGGGGCGCAGATCGGGGTCAGGTTCGACCACCGCTATCCGCCGACCGTCAACAGCGTTGCCGAGGCAAGGTTCTGCCAGGACGTCGCAACGCAAGTCTTTGGCGGCGAGCGAGTGCTTACTGACATTCTGCCGTCGATGGGCGCCGAGGACTTCGCCTACATGCTCAAGGAAAAGCCGGGCTGCTATGTCTGGCTCGGCAACGGCCCGGGTACCGGCGGCTGCACGCTGCACAACCCGCACTACGATTTCAACGACGAGTTGCTGACCCTGGGTGCCAGCTACTGGGTGCAGCTGGTCCGCCGCTGGCTGCCGGCCTGATCAGCCGGCGAGGAGCATCCCGTCTTCCAGGCGCAGGGCGCCGACCAGTAGCAGTTCGCGTTCGACGCCGGCAATCAGCCGCTCAGCGGACAGGCTGAGAAAACGCGTGTTGACGTCGACGGCAAAGGGCAGGCCGAGGACGAAGGCCGGAAATTCGGCCCGGGCGATGCGGCGTCTTTCCAGCATCGCGAACGAAACGATGACCTTGATCGCATGCCAGGCCAGTTGCTCGATGCTGTCGCGGAAATGCCCGAGGCGCCGGAAGGCGCGCTCGAAAGCCGCATCGACGTTGCCGAACGGCCGGCCGTGGCCGGGGATCACAGTGTCGATGGCCAGCCGGGAGAGCATCTCCAGCGTCGCCGCCGTGTGCGCCAGGCCGTCGGCTTCGCCGAGCAGTTCCGGGAAGATGACGCCGAAGCCGTTTTCCCAGAAGGCGTCGCCGGAAATCAGGATGCGTTCGTCCGGGCTGTAGTAGGCCAGCGCCTCCATGTCGTGCCCGGGCACGGCCAGCGCCTGCCAGACCAGGCCGCCCATGTTGATCTCACTGCCGGCGGCAATCAGTCCGTCATGCTGAAAACGGGCACCCTGCTGGCCAAGCGGCGAAAGCAGCAGGGCGTCCTCGTCCCACTCGGCAATAGCGGCGTGCAGCCCGGTCGGTACGTCGATCCGGCATCCGAAAGCGGCCTTCAGGGCGGCATTGCCACCAATGTGGTCGGAGTGCGAGTGAGTATTCACTAGTCGCGCCAGGCTTTTGCCGTTGAGGGCATGGCGGACCAATTCGACGGTCTGTTCGGCGTGGGTGACGTAGCCGCTATCGACCAGCGTCGCCTGATTTCCGTCGAAGCACAGGACATTGTTGGCCGACAGCCAGCCGCGCTCCAGGACATGCAGCGAGGCCGGCAGCCGGGCGGTCATTCCGGCGCGTCCGCGGCGGGCTTGCCGGATGCCGGCGTATCGACCTGCGGACTGACCGCTTCGGCGACGATGCCCGGCTCGCCGAGCGGCGGCCGGCCGCAGCCGAGGCAGTAGCCGGAATCGGGGTCGGCCATGCAGACGCCGACGCAGATATAGTTGTCTTCTTGCTGGGTTTCCATGGTTTGTTACCGGTCGCAGTTGCCGCGCAGTTCGCCTTCCCACGGATCGTGGTCGTGGCGGCGCCGGGCGGCGGCGTTAATGATGGTGACGCGTTGGGCATCGTCGATCCGCGTCCACCGGGCAATTTCGTCGAGCGTGCGGAAGCAGCCGCGGCACAGGCCACTGGCGGAATCCATCTGGCAGACGTTGATGCAGGGCGAGGCGATCATTTAGATGAGCATGAAGCGGTGTTGTTGGTCGCGGACCATGTCGACGGCCTCGATGGCTTCGTCGCGGCTGATCCGGGCCAGCATGGCGAGGTGTAGACGTCGGTCGCGGGCGGTCAGTTCGGGGAAATTCAGCGTGTGGGCGTTGTATTCGTCGGCTTCGTCGCGGACGACGCCGAGCCGGTCGACGGTGATGCTGACCGGCGTCAGGTGCAGCGCCGGCTCCGGTGCCTGCAGATAGTCGGCCAGCGCGGCGAGCAACTGCTCCGGCAGCAGCGATTCGGCGGTGCGCCGCAGTTGGGCGTCGAGTTCGGCCAGGTGGCGGGTGCCGACCGCATATTCGCGCCCGCCCGAGCTGCCACGCAGCACCGTCAGGTGGGCGCGCTCGGCCGAGACGTCGGCGCGCAGGCCTTCGCGTTCGTGGCGCAGCGCCTCGACGTGGGCATGGAAGGTGTGGAGCAGGCTTTCCAGCGCCTTGCAGCGCAGGCCGTGCAGTGTCGCGTCGAGCTGGCAGCTGGGTTCGATCAGCGTTTGCCCGGAAAAATAGAGCACCAGCTGCGGCACGTCGTTGCGGATCACCTCCCCCTGCTGAGCCATGCCGAGCTGCTTCTTCTGCTGGCGGCGGGCGGCGAACATTGCGTAAAAATGGTCGCTGTCCCAGCTGCAGGGTTCGGCCAGATAGTCGCGGACGGCCTGGCTACGGCCGAGCATCTGGACGATGTCGTCGGCCGTGGCGAAAAGCGCATGGACCAGCGGGTCGCTGGCGAAGGCCTGGCGGTTGATGTCGACCGGGCCGGGCAGGGCGGCGACCAGGCCGGCGCAATAGCCGAGGGCGTGCTGCAGCGGTCCGCTCAACTGTCTTTCGAAGCCGGGCGCTAGTCTGAGCAGCGGGTCGACCAGTTCGGCCACCCGGCCCAGCGCCTGGCGCACGGCCGGGTCGGGCGGTGGCGCCGGCTTCAGGAAATCGCTAACGGCGGAAAGCAGGCTCACGGCGTTTTGGCGCACAGTGCCCGGCCGGCCCGGGCGCCGTTCGGGCGGTTGAGGGCGCTGGAAATCCAGTCGCCGACCGCGGCCAGTTTGGCCAGGTCAACACCGGTTTCAATGCCCAGGCCGTCGAGCAGGTAGACCACGTCCTCGGTCGCCACGTTGCCGGAGGCGCCTTTGGCGTAGGGGCAGCCGCCCAGCCCGGCGACCGAGCTGTCGAAGGTGGCCAGGCCCAGCTGCAGCGAGGCGTGGATGTTGGCGATGGCCATGCCGTAGGTGTCGTGATAGTGGCCGGCCAGCTTGCCGACCGGGATCGCGGCGGCGCAGGCGTCGAGCAGGCGGGAGATGCTGGCCGGGGTGCCGACGCCGATGGTGTCGCCGAGCGAGACTTCGTAGCAACCCATGGCGTACAGCGTTTTGGCGACGGCGGCGGCCTGGTGCGGCGCCACCGCGCCCTCGTAGGGGCAACCGACGACGCAGGAAACGTAGCCGCGGACCGGGATTTCCAGCGCGCTGGCGGCGGAAAGGATGGGTTCGAAGCGCTTCAGGCTCTCGGCAATCGAGCAATTGATGTTTTTGCGCGAAAAAGTCTCGGAAGCGGCGGCAAAAATGGCGACTTCGGTCGCGCCAGCCTCGATGGCGGCGTCGAAACCCTGCAAATTGGGGGTCAGGGCGGCATAAGTCGCGCCGTTTTGTCGCCGGACGCCGCGCAGCACGGCGGCGTTGTCGGCCATCTGCGGCACCCACTTGGCCGAAACGAAGGCGGTCGCCTCGATGGCGCGCAGGCCGGCGTCGGTCAGGCGCTCGATCAGCTCGATCTTGGTCGCCGTCGGCACGACTTCCGGCTCGTTCTGCAGGCCGTCGCGCGGGCCGACTTCGACGATCCTGACGCGTTTGGGCAGGCTCATAGCTGGCGTTCCTCCTGCAGCCACTTGCTGACCGGCTCGGCGCGGTAGGCCGCCATCGCGTCGAGCAGGCGGCCGATATCGGTCTCGGCCAGCGCCATCGCGCGGTTTTGTTGGCGCAGGAAGCCTTCGCGCACGGCGTGGTCGAACAAGGCAAGCAGCGGATCGTAGAAGCCATTGACGTTGAGCAGGCCGATCGGCTTGGCGTGGAAGCCGAGCTGGCCCCAGGTCAGGATTTCGCAGAATTCCTCGAAAGTGCCGAAACCGCCGGGCAGGGCGATGAAGCCATCGGCCAGCTCGGCCATCCGGGCCTTGCGGGTGTGCATCGAATCGACCACTTCCAGCCGGGTCAGCGTCCGGTGGTCGACGTGGCGGCCGGCCACTTCCTTGCCGACCAGGGCCTCGGGGATGACGCCGATGACCGTGCCGCCAGCGGCCAGGCAGGCATCGGCGACGGCGCCCATCAGCCCGACGTTGCCGCCGCCGTAAACCAGTTCGATGCCGCGTTCGGCCAGCAGCCGGCCGAGTTGTTCGGCCGCGGCGCGGTAGCGCGGGTCGTGGCCGGCGTTGGAACCGCAGAAGACGCAGAGTCGGCGCATGCTCAGAAGCCTCCGGTCGCCAGCCAGTGTTCGATCTGCGGCAGGCGGTCGGCGCCGAAGAAGATTTCGCCGTCGATGATCACGGTCGGCGAGCCGAAAACGCCGCGGGCCATGGCCTGGTCGACTTCGTCCTTGAGGCGGGCCTTGATCTCGGGCGCCTGCACCGCCGCTTCGAGAATGCTACGGTCGATGCCATTTTTTGCCGAAATTTCAAAAATCGTTGCCGGGTCGGAAATGTCGCGGTCGTCGACGAACAGCGCGCGGTAAACGGCGTGGGCGAATTGCCGGGCCAGCGCGCAGTCCTGGCCGTGCAGCCAGTAATAGGCGCGGGCGGCGATCTGCGTCGGCAGCGGAAAATGGCTGGGCGCCTTGAACGGCACGCCGAGAAAACGGGCCGAACGGGCGAAGTCGCGCAGGTAGTAGGCGGCTTTCAGCGGTCCCTGCAGGGTCAGCGGGGCGCTGCCGGTGGTTTTGAAGATGGCGCCGAGCAGGATCGGGTGCCAGCGCACCTTGCGCTCGTATTGCGCCGCCAGGGCGTCGATCTTCTCGCTCATCAGGTAGCCGTAGGGGCTGGAGAAATCGAAGTAGAAATCGATCGGTTCGGCCATCTCGGGTCTCCTCGTCAAGAATGGCGGGTCGTCATCCAGACGCCGCCAATGACCAGCATACCGCCGAACAGCACCGGCAGGCCAAGATGTTCATCAAGCAGCAGCGCCGCCTGCAGCACGGCAAAGACCGGCACCAGGTTGATGAATACCGAGGCGTGGCCGGCGCCCAGGCGATGCACGGCTTCAGTGAACCAGGTGTAGGCGATGGCGGTGCCGAACAGGGCGAGGAACAGCATGCTGGCCCACACCCGCCACGACCAGTCGGCCGGCGCGATGTCGCCGTGGACCAGTGCGGCGAGGCCGAGCAGCAGGGCGCCGGCCAGGCTGGCGTAGAGCGTCGTGGCCAGTGGCGAGAGGAGTTCCGTCGCCCGGCGGCCGATGAAGGTGTAGGCCGTCCACGTCAGCACGCAGCCGACGATCAGCCATTCGCCGAGGCCGATCGTGCCGCGCAGCAGGGCCAGCGGGTCGCCGTTGCCGAGCACGGTCAGGCAGCCGGCCAGCGCGACGGCGCAGCCCAGCGCCTTGCGGCCATTCATTTTTTCCTGGCCGAGCAGCCAGGCGACCAGCACGACGACGACCGGATTGAGGGCGACGACCAGCGCCGCCCGCCCGGCCGGCAGGTGCTGCAGCCCGAAGAAGAAGCACAGGCCGTAGAGGAAGATGCCGAAGAAGCCCAGCCCCCAGATCACACCCCAGGCCCGGCCGCCTCGCGGCAGCGGGATGCGGCCGGTGCCCAGGCGGGCGACGACGGCCAGTGCGAGCGCGGCGATCAGGAAGCGGATCGCGGCGACGGCCAGCGGCGCTGAGAGTTCCTGGGCGATGATCCGCCCAGCGATCCAGGTGCCGCCCCACAGGAACATCGCGCTGACCAGCTTGGCGTAGGTCAGCGAGCGGGCAGTTTCGGGCACCTCGTCAGGCGCCCAGCGCCTTGAGCGCCGCGTCGTAACGGGTCAGCAGATCGGTCGGGCAATCGACGGTGATGCCCAGGTCGTGCATCAGGCCGTCCTTGAGGCCGTAGATCCAGCCGTGGATGGTCAGCTTCTGACCACGCGCCCAGGCATCCTTGACGACCGGGGTGTGGCACAGGCTGACCACCTGTTCGAGGACGTTCAGTTCGCACAGCCGGTCGTGGCGCTGCGCCTCGGGCAGGCCGTCGACCATCGCCTGGTGGCGGGTGTGCACCTGCTGCACGTTGTGCAGCCAGAAATCGACAATGCCGACCCGCGCCTTCTGCAGCGCGGCGCCGACGCCGCCGCAGCCGTAGTGGCCGACGACCATGATGTGTTTGACCTTGAGTACATCGACGGCGTACTGGATGACCGACAGGCAATTGAGATCGGTATGCAGAACGATGTTGGCGACGTTGCGGTGGACGAAGACCTCGCCCGGCAGCAGGCCGACGATCTGGTTGGCCGGCACCCGCGAATCGGAACAGCCGATCCACAGGAATTCCGGCGTCTGCAGCTTGGCCAGCTTGTCGAAATAGCTCGGGTCGACTTCCTGCATGCGCTGGGCCCAGGCGCGGTTGAAGTCGAACAGGTGGGAGAGGTTCTCGTTGCGGATTTCCTGCTCCGACCAGTTTTCCAGGTCGAGGGCGAGGAACATCGTGCCTTCGACCGGCGTCTGGTAATAATTCGGCGCTTCGGTGAAGCCGAGTTCGCGGTAGAGCTTCACGGCCATGCGCATGTTGGGCAGGGTGTCGATGATTAGCTTGCGGTAGCCGATCTCCTTGGCGGCCTTGATCGCCGCCAGCGCCAGCGCCGCACCGATGCCTTGGCGGCGTTCCTCGGGGGCGACGTAGAGGCGTTTCATTTCGCAGACGCCATCGCTGTCGTTGAGCGGCCGGACGCCGACGCAGCCGACTGGCCGGCCGTCCAGCTCGGCATAGAACAGGCGGCCTTGCGGCGCTGCATAGGCGCCGGGCAGCGAGGCCATCTCCTGATCGAAGTTCTGGTACGACAGGTCGACCCCCAGCCAGCCGGCGTAATTGCGGAAGAACTGGCGGACATGTTCGAGGGCCTGGGCGTCGTCGGCGCTCAGCGTACGGAGGGTGAGAGGCATGCGAACAACTCCTGATGAAACGGCAGAGGCTGCTTAGTTTACCCGTTCACCGCCAAGTTCCTTCGAGGTTCGGGTATTCCATCCTTGCCAGCCAGCCACCGGGCCGGGAGAATTGGCCGGTGGCCAAATCGGTCCGCCGTGCCGCCATCCCCGCCCTTTGTTTTTTCATCAAGGTTGTCCATGTCCCTGCATTTTCCCCACGCCCATCCGCCGGCCGCCGGCGAGCTGACCGAAGTCGCTCCGGGGATCTTCTGGCTGCGCATGCCGCTCCCCTTTCAACTCGATCACATCAATCTCTGGCTGTTGAAGGATGGCGACGGGTGGGTGATCGTCGATACCGGCTTCGCCGACGACGGCGTGCGGGCAAGCTGGTCGACGATACTCGACCGTCTCGACGGCCCGGTGAGGCGCCTGATCGTCACCCATTTCCACCCGGACCATCTCGGCCTGGCCACCTGGCTGATGGAAAAAACCGGCGCCGCGCTGGTCATGACGACCGGCGAATTCCTGACCGCCCACGCGGTGTGGCACGAAGTCGGCGGCCACGGGGCACGCTTCATGGTCGAGCAATTCCGCCAGCACGGGCTCGACGAAGCCCATCTGGCCAGGTTTGCCAGCCGCGGTTCGGGCTACCGCAAGGCGGTGCCGGCGTTGCCCGAGTACTACCAGCGGCTTAAGGCGGGCGACAATGCTACGGTCGATGGCAAAAATTGGCAGATTTTGATCGGCCACGGCCACGCGCCGGAGCACATGGCGCTTTACTGCGCCGAACTCGGCGTGTTAATTTCGGGCGACATGCTTTTGCCGAGAATTTCCACCAATATCAGCGTTTTTGCAGCGACGCCCGAGGCAGACGCGCTGCGCTGGTATCTGGA
>CAIXSK010000063.1 GCA_903922075.1 uncultured beta proteobacterium
CATCCACCGGCCCAATTACCTGAAGGTCGTCTGGGGCACGCTGCAGGTCAAGCGCTGCGTGCTGAAGAGCGCCTCCATCGCCTACAAGCTGTTCCGGCCGGATGGCGTGCCGCTGCGCGCCGTGATCACTGCCACCTTCACCGACAATTCCGACGACCAGACGCGGGTCGCCATCGCCCAGGACCAGTCGCCGGACCTCACCCATCGCCGCGTCGTCAAGGCCGGCGACCGGCTGCCGGCGATGTGCCAGAAAATCTACGGCGATCCGCGCCTCTACCTGCGCGTCGCCGCCGCCAACGGTCTCGACGATTTCCGCCGGCTCGAACCGGGCCGCGAAATCTACTTTCCGCCGCTGGAGAAATAGACCGTGCCCGAAACCCGCGCCCTGCCGATCGCCGCCGAACACCGCGAATTCACCGTCAAGGTGGGCGGCGAGGCGATGCCGCGCGAGCACCAGCTGGTCGCGGTCAGCGTCAATGCTACGGTCAATCGGATTTCTTCGGCAAAACTGGTTTACATCGATGGCGCCGCCGCCAGCGGCCAGTTTCCGCTTAGCGACAGCGACCTGCTCAAGCCGGGGCAGACGGTCGAAATTCTGGCCGGGGCGGGCAACAACCCGGTCGCCATCTTCACCGGCGTGGTCGTCCGCCAGGGCGTGCGCGTCCGCGAGCGCGCCGCCTCGCAACTGGTCGTCGATTGCCGCCATGCGGCGATGAAACTGAGCATCGGCGAGCGTTCCAGCGACTATTTCGAGCAGTCCGACAGCGAAGTCATCGAGGCCCTGCTCGACGCGGCCGGCGTCGGCAAGGAGGTCGAGGCGACGACGCTCAAGCACAAGCAGCTGCTGCAATACCACGCCACCGACTGGGATTTCCTGCTCGCCCGCGCCCGTGCCAACGGCCAGCTGGTCTGGTGCGAGGGCGACAAGCTGGTCGTCCGCAAACCGGCCATTTCCGGCGCGACGGCGTGCACGCTGCAATACGGCGCGACCCTGCTCGAATTCGACGGCGAGATCGACGCCCGCCTGCAGCACCCGGCCATCAACGGCGCCAGCTGGGATCCGGCTGGCCAGGCGCTGGTCGAAGTCGAGGCGGCCAGCCCCGGCTTGACGCCGCCCGGCAACCTGTCCACCGACGACCTGGCCGCCGTCGCCGGCCGCGCGCTCGATGTGCGCCACCCGGCGCTGACCGAGGCCGAAGCGCAGGCCTGGGTCGACGGCCTGGCGCTCTACCGCCGGCTCGACCAGGTGGCCGGGCGCGGCAAGTGCGAGGGCATCGCCACCGTCAAGCCCGGCGTCGTCGTCGAACTGGCCGGGCTCGGCCGACGCTTCAACGGCAAGGCGCTGGTCACCGGGGCGCGCCACGAATACAGCCTGGTCCAGGGCTGGAAGACGCATGTCCAGTTCGGCGGCGTAGACCTCGATCCGCCGCTCGCCGCGTCCTCGGCCGGCGGCCTGCTGCCGACCGTCTCCGGCCTGCAGGTCGGCGTCGTGACCAGCAACGAGGACCCGGACAGCGAACATCGCGTGCGCGTCCGCCTGCCGCTGCTCGGTCTGAGCGGCGACGGGCTGTGGGCGCGGGTGGCCAGCCTCGACGCCGGCGACGACCGCGGCTTCTTCTTCCGTCCGGAAATCGGCGACGAAGTGGCGGTCGGTTTCCTCGGCGACGATCCTAGCCACCCGGTCATCCTCGGCATGCTGCACAGCAGCGCCAAGCCGGCCCCGCTGAAAGGGTCGGACGACAACCACGAAAAGATGTTCAAGAGCCGCTCCGGCATGCGCGTGCATTTCGACGACGACAAGATCGTGATGACCCTGGACACGCCGGCCGGCAATTCCATCGTCCTCAACGAGGACGAGAAGTCGCTGACCCTGGCCGATCAGAACGGCAACAAGATCAAGATGGACAGCGACGGCATCCACGTCGAAAGCGCCAAGGCCGTCGACATGAAGGCGGGTACGGAAACCAAATTTGAAGCGTCGACCGGCTTCGAAATCAAGGCCGGTACCGAATTGAAGCTCGAAGGCAGTGCCAGCGCCGAGCTGGCGGGGGGCGGCAGCACCAAGGTGACTGGCGCCATGGTTCAGATCAATTAGGGAAGCGTTGATTCATTCCAGACCGTTCGGGCTGAGCCCTTCGACCTTGCTCAGGACAGGCCTGTCGAAGCCCTGGATTTTGCAGGAATGCCCTTCGACAAGCTCAGGGCGAACGGATTGAAACAGGGTTTTCCTAACCGGATAAAGGAGAGCGCAATGCCAGCAGCAGCCTGTGTCGGCGACACCACCAGCCATGGCGGCACGATCATCGGGCCGGGCGCGCCGACCGTGATGATCGGCGGCAAGCCGGCCGCCGTGCTCGGCGACATGCACGCCTGTTCATTGCCGCCGAGCGGCCATCAGCCGACGGTCAGCCCGTTCACCGCCGGCAGCGGAACGGTGATGATCGGCGGCCGGCCCGCCCTGCGCGTCGGCGATGCCTGCGCCTGCGGCGCCTCGGCCGTGGTCGGCTGTCCGACGGTGGTGCTCGGATGACGGCGATGTCCGGGCAATTTCGATTTTGGCCTTTTTTTGGGGCCGACCGTAGCATTTGGGCGGCGGCCGGCGGAGCGGGCGCATGAGCGACAGCGACGAACTCTATCAATCCTTCCTCGGCACCGGCTGGAGCTTTCCGCCGCGCTTCGCCGGGGGCGGGGTGGCGATGGCGGCCGACGAGGTCGACATCCATGAAAGCCTGGTCCTGCTGTTCGGCACCGCGGCCGGCGAGCGCCTGTTCGAGCCGAAATACGGTCTCGACATGCACGAGCTGATGTTCGAACCGATGAGCACGACCATGCGCACGCTGTTGCTCGACCGCATCCGCACCGCCATCCTGATCTACGAGCCGCGCATCAAGGTGCTCGACCTCAGCCTCGACCGTTCGGAGCCGCAGGCAGGGCGGCTGGAGATCGTCCTCGAATACGAAGTGCGCGCCACCAACTCGCGTTTCAATCTGGTCTTCCCCTTCTACCGCACCGACAGCAACGAGCTGCGCGCCGCGGTGGCCGGGGCTGGCGGCCGCTGAGCGACGACCATGGCCAGCGACCGCATCCTCGACGACGCCATCGCCCGGCCCGGCCAGAGCCAGGACGAACGCACGCCGGCCGCGCTCGACCCGGCCCACGCCCCGGTCGACGCCCGCCCGCCGGCCGAACGCCTGGCCGAAGCCCGGCGCCTGGCCGAACACCTGCGCTACTACGGCTTCGACCCCGAGCAGGCGGCCGGCGACTGGCAGGACTATTTCCCGGCCGACGCCGGCGACCTGCTGGCCCGCGCCGACGGCAGCGTGCCGCCGCACCTCGGCCTGTTCGGCGCCTTCCTGCACCAGCTCGAACCGGCGCGTGACGCACTCAACGCGCTGACCGGCCGCCATCTCGACTTCCAGTACCGCCGCGTCCTCGGCTTCGAAACGCTGCCGGCCCAGCCCGAACACGCCCACCTGACGCTGGAACTGAAAAAAGGCGCCGCCCCGCTGGCCATCACCCCGGAACAGCGCTTCAGCGGCGGCAAGGATGGGCAGGGCGTCGAACGCCTCTACCAGCCGCTGCGCCAGACCGTGATCGGCCAGGGCCGGGTGACGGCGCTGCACAGCATCCATCGCTCGGCCAATGCCGGCCTGCGCTTCGCGCCGGTCGCCGATTCGGCCGACGGCCTCGGCGCCCCGCTCGATCCGCTGCGTCCGCACTGGCCGGCCTTCGGCCATGCCGGGCTGGCCGCGGCGCCGGTCGGCTGCGCGCTGGCCGGGCCGGTGCTGCGCCTGCGCGAAGGGTCGCGCGCCATCGGCATCGACCTGACGCTGGCCTTCCTCGAAACCGGCCAGAGCGGGCAGGGCCTGGCCGATAGCCTGCACGCCTACGTCACCGGGCAGACCGGCTGGCTCGGCCCCTATCCGCTCAGCGGCAGCCTGGCCGGCGCGACGCTGCGCCTCGATTTTGCGCTGGCCGTCAGCGAGCCGCCGGTCATCGACTACGACCCGGCCATCCACGGCGGGGCCTTCGCGGCCGGCGCGCCGGTCGTCCAGTTGCTGCTGCGCCCCGAGGCGGCAGCCAGCTACGCGGCGCTGGCCCGCCTGCGCGTCGACCGGGCGGCATTGCGCGTCAGCGTCGCCGGCATGCGCAGCCTGAGCCTGGAAAACGACCACGGCGCGCTCAACCCGAAAAAGGCCTTCCAGCCCTTCGGCCCGCAGCCGGTCAAGGGCTCGCGCTTCATGATCGGCTGCGACGAAGCGCTGGCCAAGCAACTGACCGACCTCAAGGTGGCGCTGAGCTGGCAGGGCGCGCCGGGCAGCCTGTCCGGCTGGTACGCGAGCTACCCCAGCGTCGGCCTGATGGCCAACGGCATCAGCGCCCGGCTGGTCTACGCCGACCGCAGCGGCAACACGACCAGCCGCGAACTCGACCTGATGGCGCGCAATGACGGCGTCACCACGCTCAGCCCGAGTTCGCCGCCGCCCGCCGCCTACGCCCTGCCGTCGCACGGCGGCTTCCTTTATTCGCTGATGTCGGCCGGCAGCACCTTCGGCCGCCTGTTCGGCCAGCGCTACCTGAAGACCCTGCCGGTCTTCCTGCGCGAGGACGTGCCGGCGCCGGCGGTGCGCAGCGGCTTTGTCACCGTCGCCCTGGTCGACGACTTCCTGCACGCCGAGTACCGCAAGGAAACCCTGCGCCTGGCCAAGACGCCCGGCAACACGACGGTGCTCAACGAGCCCTACACGCCGACCGTGCAGGACATCACGCTGAGCTACGCCGCCGTGTCGCCGACCATCGACCTGACCTTGAAGGACGAGGGCGCCTTCGCCGCCGGCCTGGAGCTGCAGTTCTTCCACGTCGGGCCCTTCGGCCAGCGCCGCGAGCACGGCTTCCTGCGCCGCCAGTTCGCCTGGGTGGCCGATCACTCGGTCAGCCTGCTGCCGGCTTTCCCGGAGGCTGGCGAATTCATCGTCGGCCTGGCCGGCGTCGGGGCCGGCGACAGCATCCACCTGCTGCTGCAGGTCGCCGGAGGCAGCGCCGATCCCGAGCTGCCGGCCCAGACCGTGCGCTGGTCGGTGCTCTGCGACAACTACTGGCGGCCGGTCGCGGCCGACGAGCTGGCCCTCGACACGACCCGCTCGCTGCGCGCCAGCGGCATTGTCGGCATCGTGCTCGGCCGGACGACGACCGCCGACAACACCTGGCTGCCGCCCGGCCAGGTCTGGATGAAGGCCTCGGTGCCCGAGCATCCGGCCGCCGCCTGCCGGCTGCTCGCCGTGCGGCCCAATGCCGTCGAGGTCGTCCGCCGCTGGCCGGACGGCGCCGCGCCGCCGGTCGAAACGCTGCCCGCCGGCAGTATCGCCAAACTGCTGGCGGCGCCGGCCGGACTCAAACAGGTTTCCCAGCCCTACGCCACCTTCGGCGGCCGGGCGGCCGAAAGCGAGGCGATGCGCAACCGCCGCGCCGCCGAGCGCCTGCGCCACCGCCAGCGCTGCGTCACCGCCTGGGACTACGAACGCCTGCTGCTCGAAGCCTTCCCGTCCATCCATCGGATCAAGTGCATCCCGCACGCCAGTGACACGTCGTGGCAGGCGCCCGGCAATGTGCTGGTCGTCGCCATCCCCGACCTGCGCAACCAGAACGCCGTCGATCCGCTGCAGCCGCGCGTCGATCTCGACACCCTGACCCGGATGGCCGAACTGGCCCGCCGGCATGCCGGACCGCAGGTCGTCGTCCGCGTCCGCAATGCGCATTACGTGCCTATTCGTCTCGACTTCAAGGTCCGCTTCCGGCCCGGGCTGCCCTTCGACTACAGCCGCCAGCAACTGCACGAAGCGCTGCTCCGCGCCCTGTCGCCGTGGGCATTCAGCGAGGCGCCGCTGCAATTCGGCGGCCGCCTCTACCGCTCGGCGCTGCTCGATTTCGTCGAGGAACTGCCCTACGTGGATTACGTCACCGATTTCCGCTGCGGCCTGGCCGGCCCCGGCGACCTGCTGCTCAACGATGTCGCCGAGATCACCGTCGACCGGCCCGACGCCATTTTGGTCTCGGCCGACCGCCACCTGATCGCCGAGGCGCCCTGAGCGAGAGCCCATCATGCTGCTCAACCCGACCATCCCGTCCGCCCCCGAAGCCGACCCGGCGCTCGACCAGCGGGCCCTGTTCGCGCTCGGCCTCGACCACGTGCGCCGTCTGTCGCGCCGGCTGTGGACCGACCACAACATCCACGACCCCGGCATCACGACGCTGGAACTGCTCGCCTACGCGCTGACCGACCTCACCTACCGTGCCCGCTACCCGCTCGAAGACCTGCTGGCGGCGCCGGAGGACAACGCGGCGGCGATGGCCGGGCAATTCTTCAGCGCCCGGCGCATCCTGCCCGGCCGGGCGGTCAGCGAAAGCGACTACCGCAAGCTGCTGATCGACCTGCCCGACGTCAAGAACGCCTGGCTGCAGCCGGCGCCGCGCACGCTCTACGCCAACCCGGCCGAAGGCACGCTGGCCGCCGCGCCGACCGGCGAACCGGCCGAGATCGAGGTCACCGTGCGCGGCCGCTACACGGTGCTGGTCGACTACATGGACCAGGTGACGACGGCCGAACAGCGCGCCGCCACCGACCGCAGCGTGCTCGCCGCGCTGCACGCCAACCGCGGGCTGGGCGACGATTTCGTCGGCGTGTCGGCGGTCGGTTCGCAGGCCTACAGCCTGTGCGCCGAAATCGACATCGCGCCGGAAGCCGATGCTGACGCGGTGGCAGCCGCCGTCGCCTTCGCCGTCGACCGCTTCCTGGCGCCGCCGGTCGGCAACTACCGCCTGGCCGAGATGATGGAAAAACCCCGCCCCGACGGCAGCCGGCGGACGCTGCCGGAAATCTTCGAAGGCCCGTTGCTGACCAACGGCTTCATCGCCGACGAAGAACTCGCCGCCGCCGATCTGCGCACGGAGATCCGGCTGTCCGACGTGATCAGCGTGATCATGGACCTGCCCGGCGTGGTCGCCATCCGCGACATCGTGATGAACCCGATGGCCATGGTCGACGGCCAGCTGAAGGCCCTCGAACCGGCCGACAAATGGCGCCTGCCGGTGCCGCCCGGGCGCCAGCCCCGGCTTTGCGACCAGTGCGGCCGGCTGGTCTTCTACAAGCGCAACCTGCCGATTCCGCCCAGGGCCGAGCGGGTCACCGCCTTGCTTGACGCGCTGCGCTCGGCCGAACGCCAGAAGCTCGAAACGCCGATCGCCGACGACCAGCCCATCCCGCTCGGCCGCTACCGCGACCCCGGCGCCTATCGCTCCTTCCAGCACGAATTCCCGGTCATCTACGGCCTGTCCGAAGCGGGCCTGTCACCGGGCGCGACGCCGCAGCGGGCGGCGCAGGCGCTGCAGTTCAAGGCCTGGCTGCTCTTTTTCGATCAGGTGATGGCCAACTACCTGACCCAGCTGGCGCATGTCGGCGAGCTGTTCTCGATGCGCCACGACCTCGGGCAGAGCTATTTCAGCCAGCTGGTCACGACTTTCCCCGACTGGCAAAAAGTCTATGGCGCCGGTTTCGACGCCGCGGCGCTCGCCGCCCAGGTCGTCGAACCGGGCAGCGCCGGCATCGTCCGCCGCAACCGTTTTCTCGACCACCTGCTGGCGCGCTACGCCGAGGATTTTCAGGAATACGTGGCGATCATGCAGGCCCGCTTCGGCATGGGGCCGGCCCAGGCCGCCGCCGCCAAATGCCATTTTTTGCAAAATTTGCCCGAAATTGGCGCCGACCGTAGCATTGCCTACGACGCCACGCTGCGCGATGCGAGCGACCTGTGGAACAGCGCCAACATCTCCGGTTTCGAGCGGCGCATCGCCCGCCTGCTCGACATCGCCAACCCGACGCGGCGCAACCTCTCCGAAGTCGCCTACGACACCTACGCCGAAATCGACAAGACGCCGGACGACGAATTCCGCTTCCGCGTCCGCCATCCGGTCGACGGCAAGATCCTGCTCTCGGGCAGCACCAACTACCTCTCCGCAGCGGCGGCGCGCGACGCGATGGAAACCGCCGTCGCCCACGCCCAGCGCCCCGAGGCCTACCAGCGGCGGACGGCCAGCGACGGCCGGCCCTACTTCAACATCGTCGATGCCGGCGGCGACATCATCGCCCGGCGCATCGAGTACTTCGCCACGGTCGAGGCGATGGAGAGCGCGATTTCGGCGCTGATCGCCCACCTGCAGACCTACTACAGCGGCGAAGGCCTCTACGTCGTCGAGCACATCCTGCTCCTGCCCGAGGAGGCCGGCGACCCCTTGATGGACATCTGCGTCGACACCGCCTGCACCGACTGCGCCGACGCCGATCCCTACACCTATCGCGTCACCGTGGTCCTGCCGGCCTTTACCGGGCGCTTCCGCGACATGGATTTCCGCCGCTTCGTCGAGGAAACCCTGCGCCAGGAAATGCCGGCCCACATCCTGCCGCGCATCTGCTGGGTCAACAGCGACGACATGGCGGCCATCGAAAAGGCCTACCGCGACTGGCTGGCCATCCGTTCCGGCGCCGCCACCGCCGACCGGGCCGCCAAGATCGCCGCCCTCAACCGCGCCCTGACCCGGGCCAAGAACGTCTATCCGAGCAGCGGCCTGCATCC
>CAIXSK010000064.1 GCA_903922075.1 uncultured beta proteobacterium
AGATCGGAGACGGAAATAGTTTCCGGAATGTGCACTTCGCGCACCACCGGCTCGGTCGGCGCCAGGAAGCTGCCCTGACCATCGTCGCCCTTGTGCGACTTCTTGTGGCCGTGACGATTGTCCTTCCAACCGGTGCCAGCATCGGAACCGCGGGTTTTCAGGCCGCCCTTCTTCTTGCCGTCATCGGCGGCGCGGCCGCCCTTCTCGCCCTTCTTGCCCGGTGCATCCGGCTTCTTGTGCAGGGTGCCCTTCTCGGTACCCTCGCCGGCCTTGGCCTGAGCCGCCGCCTGATTCTTCGCCTGCTCGGCGGCCTTGGCCGCCGCTGCGGCCACTTCGGCCTGCTGGCGCATCTGGACCAACTGGGCTTCGCGGGCCTGCTTCTCGCGAAGTTCGCGTTCCTGGATCTCGCGCAACTGGCTGTGGCGACGAGCTTCCTGCTCGCGATTCTTGAGTTCCTTCTCGCCGATGATGGCGGCACGACTCAGCGGTGCCGGGGCAGTCTTCTCGACCACGGGCTCGGCGACCGGCTCAACAGGCGTTTCCTCGACCGGGGCCGGCACTTCCTCGACCACGGGTTCCGGCTCCGGTTCCGGCGCCTGTTCGACAACCGGTTCCGGCAGGATCTCGACGACTGGCTCGGGAATGCTTTCCGGCAACGGCGCTTCGTGGGTGATCGCCGGCATTTCCAGCTCGGCCTCGGCACCATGTTCGCCGATGTCGTCGCGCTTGACCAGCACACGCTTCTTGCGCACCTCGACCTGAACGGTACGGGCGCGCCCATGGGCATCGGTCGCCTTGATTTCTGACGTCTGTTTGCGGGTCAGGGTGATCTTGGCCTTCGACTCGTCACCGTGCGCACGGCGCAGATAATCGAGCAGCCGGGTCTTGTCCTGATCGGTCAGCGTGTCGCTGGCATCGCCCTTGCCAACGCCGGCCTTGCTCAATTGTTCGAGCAGGGCCGAAACCGGCATTTTGAGTTCAACGGCAAATTGTGAAACTGTTGTTGCGGACATACTTTGCTACCTCCCGCTCACTCGAACCAGTGAGCCCGTGCCTTCAGAATGAGTTCCTTGGCACGCTCGTCGTCGATGCCAGTCATTTCCGTCAATTCATCTACCGCCAGTTCCGCGAGGTCATCGCGGGTCTTGACGTCGTGTTCGGCCAGTTTGGCGGCCAAGTCCTTGCTCATGCCTTCGAGACCGATCAGGTCTTCGGAGACGTTTTCCAGCTTTTCTTCGGTAGCGATGGCTTCGGTCAGCAGGACGTTACGGGCGCGATTGCGCAGCTCGTTGACGATGTCTTCGTCCAGACCGTCGATTTCCAGCATTTCGGCCAGCGGCACGTAGGCCACTTCTTCCAGCGTCGAGAAGCCTTCTTCGATCAGCAAATCGGCGAGTTCTTCGTCGATGTCCAGCTTTTCCATGAAGACGACACGGGTCACGGCATATTCGGCTTCGGACTTCTTGGCCGACTCGTCCTGGGTCATCAGGTTGATGGTCCAGCCGGTCAGCTCGGAAGCCAGGCGAACGTTCTGGCCGTTGCGGCCGATGGCGATGGCCAGGTTGTCCTCGTCGACGACGACGTCCATGGCGTGCTTTTCCTCATCGACCACGATGGAAGAGACTTCGGCCGGCGACAGGGCGCCGATCACGAACTGGGCCGGATCGGCCGACCACAGCACGATGTCGATATTCTCGCCGCCGATTTCGTTGCGCACGGCGGTGACGCGGGAACCGCGCAGGCCGACGCAGGTGCCGATCGGATCGACGCGCGGATCGTTGGACTTGACGGCAATCTTGGCGCGCAGACCGGGGTCGCGGGCACAGGCCTTCAGCTCCATCAGGCCATCGGAAATTTCCGGCACTTCCATGTCGAACAGCTTGATGACGAAATCCGGCGCTGTGCGCGACAGGATGATCTGCGGACCGCGAGCATTGCGGTCGATGCGCAGCAGGTAGGCACGAACACGGTCGCCGATACGCAGGTTTTCCTTGGGGATCATCTGATCGCGTGGCAGCAGGGCTTCGATCTTGCCAGCCTCGATAATCGCGTTGCCGCGCTCCATGCGCTTGATGGTGCCGGAAACAATGTGCTCGCCGCGGCTCAGGAAATCGGACAGGATCTGCTCACGCTCGGCGTCGCGGATCTTCTGTA
>CAIXSK010000065.1 GCA_903922075.1 uncultured beta proteobacterium
GCATTGCGCCGTCGTCGCGATGTGCGTCGTCGGCTTCATCTGGGCGTTCTGCGACAGATAGGTACCGCTGTGGCAGGTCGAGCACTGGGTAAGACCCGTATGGCTCATCGAAGACGGCGACCAGGACACGAAACCGTTGGTATGACAGGTGTCGCATTCGGTCGCCACCGGAATATGGGATACAGGCTTGGCCTGGGCATTCTGGGCGACATAACTGCCGTTGTGACAATTTGAGCACTGCCCCGACAAGCCGGCATGGTTCATTCGAGCCGGTTTGAAGGCAATGAAATTGTTGTGACAGGTATCGCACTGGGCGCCGGTCGGAATATGGCCGGCTGGCTTGGCCACCGCCGTCGTTCCATTGTGGCAGGTCGAACAGGTGCCGAATGCCGTTGGCGCATGAACGTAGGCAACCACCGTCCATGTAGACGTGGAGCCATGACAGGTATCACATTGGGCAGTAGTGCTGACGTGAGTGCTTGGCTTGGCCTGCGCGTTGAGCGCCCGGTAAGCGCCGCCGTGACAGCTGGCACATTGCCCGGCCGTCCCGCTGTGATTCATCTGGGCCGGGGCGAAGGCCGTGAAGTTGGTGTGGCAGGTGTCGCACTGAGCCGTCGTCGGTACGTGATTGGTCGATTTGCCCAGCGCGTTGGTGCCGTTGTGGCAGGTCGTGCAACGCCCGGCCACCGCCGGTACGGCCGTCGTATGGTTGAAACTGCCGGTCGCCCAGGTCGTCGTCGAGTTGTGACAGGTCGAGCATTGCGCCGTCGTCGCGATGTGCGTGGTCGGTTTGCTCTGGGCATTCTGCGACAGGTAGCTGCCACTGTGGCAGGTCGAACAATTGGTCAGACCGGCATGATTCATCGCCGCCTGCGACCAGGCGGTGAAGCCGTTGGTGTGGCAGGTGTCGCACTGACTGGTGACCGGGATGTGGCTCGCCGGCTTGGCCAGCGCGTTTTGGGAAATATAGGCGCCGGCGTGACAGGTCGAGCATTGTCCCGCCGTGCCGGCATGGCTCATCTGGGCCGGTTTGAAGGCGACATAGTTGTTGTGACAGGTATCGCACGACGCCGTGGTCGGGATGTGGCTGGTCGACTTGCCCAGCGCGTTGGTCCCGTTGTGGCAGGTCGCGCAGCTTCCGGCCACAACGTTCTGATGCGAGTAGCTGGCCGGTTTCCAGGCCGTCGTCGAATGGCAGGCGTCGCACCCGGCCGCCGTCTGGATATGGGTCAGCGGCTTGCCCAGCGCGTTGGCGAAATTGTAGCTGCCGCTGTGGCAAGTGGCGCACTGCCCGGCCGTCCCGGCGTGGCTCATCTGGGCCGGCCGGAAGGATGCGAAATTGGTGTGACAGCTATCGCACTGCGCACTGGTCGGAATGTGATTGACCGGTTTGCCGAGCGCCGTGCTGCTGTTGTGGCAGGTCGAACAATTGCCGGCGGCGCTGGCCTCGTGGGCATACTTCACCAGTGTCCAGCTATTGGTCGAGGTATGACAGGTGTCGCATTGCGCCGTGGTGCTGACGTGGGTGACCGGTTTGGCCAGGGCGTTGCGATCGATGTAAGCGCCGCTGTGGCAGGTCGAACACTGCCCCTTCATCCCGGTGTGGTTCATCACCGCTGGCGACCACGAGGCATAGCCATTGACGTGACAGGTATCGCACTGGGCCGTGGTCGGAATATGAATGGCCGGCTTGGTCAGCGCATTGGCGAACAGATAGGTGCCGTTATGGCAAGTCGAGCATTTGCCGGCGCTTGCCGCATGGTTCATGCTGGCCGGGGCGAAAGCGGCAAACGTCGTGTGGCAGCTGTCGCATTGGGCACTGGTCGGCACGTGATTGGTCGGCTTGCCGAGGGCATTGGTGCCGTTGTGGCAGCTTGAGCAACGTCCGCCGACCGCCGTCGCTGCTGCCGCGTGGTTGAAGGTGGCCGTCGCCCAGGTCGTCGTCGAACTGTGACAGCTATCGCACTGCGCCGTGGTACTGACATGGGTAGTCGGCTTGGCCTGGGCATTCAGGGTCACGAACCCGCCGCTGTGACAATTGGCGCACTGCCCGGCCATGCCGACATGGTTCATCCGGGCCGGCTTGAAACCGTTGAAATGGGTATGGCAACTGTCGCACTGGGCAGTCGTCGGCACGTGCCGTGCGCCTTTGCCGAGGGCGCTGATGCCGTTGTGACAGGTCAGGCAACGGCCGGCAACCGGCGGCGAGGCCGTCGCATGGTCGAAGCTCCCGGTCGTCCAGGTCGTCGTCGAGTTGTGGCAGGTATCACAGGCAGCCGTGGTCGCAATATGGCCAGGCGGCTTGCCCGGCACCTTGGCCCCGTTGTGGCAGGAGGCGCAGCTGCCGGGCGGCACCCCGACGTGTGAGAACGAACTGACCGGCAGCCAGGTGCGTTGGTTGTGGCAACTGCCGCAATCGGCCGAGGTCGAGGGATGCAGGCCGTTGCTCGGCTTCCCTTCGGTGTTGACGCCGTTGTGACAGGTGCGGCACGACGTGTCGGGAAGCACGGTGTGATTCATGTTGGCCGGTGACCAGCGCGTCGTGTTGTGGCAGCTGTCGCAGGCGATCTTGCCGGTCGGGATGTGACTGACCGGCTTGCCGGGCGCGCGGGCGCCGGGCCCGGCGTGGCAGGTGGCGCAATCGCGCGGGGTTCCCCGGAAACTGCCTCCGGTGTGGCAGGACTCGCACTGCACCTGCTTGTGCGTCGAGTCGAGAATGAAGCCGGTCGTATCGTGGTTGAAGCTCAGGGTCGGAGAGCCTGCCGATTCCGTTTGCGCAAATGCCGCCCCCCACAATCCCAGCACGACCGAGACGGTGACAAAAAAGACAACGAGAAGACGGCGCAAACAGGTCAAAGAATAGTCATCCGCTTGAGTTGATCAGCCACAACGGCTTGGCTGCATTTCCGCAACAAAACAAATTTTGTGGGAATTTATCACACAAATTATTCATTTGGCTATCGACGAACCTTTTTCCAGTTTTCCGTGACATGGCAACGTTCGCACTGGCCGCCGAATTCGCCGTTGTGCACGTCTTCCTTGATGTGGCAGGCGACACAGGTCCGCCCCAGCCTGAGCGGCCCGGCTTTCGATTCCTTGTGGCAGTCCTTGCACTCGGTCTTGCGGTGGGCGCCATCGAGCGCGAAGCGGGTGGTCGAATGATCGAAATCCCATGCCTTCCAGGTGCCGGTGTAGTGGCAGGTTTCGCACTTCTTGCCGAAGCCGCCCTTGTGCTTGTCGTCTTTCTCGTGACAGCCGTTGCAGGTCAGCGGCGCATCCTTGAAGGCCGGCGTCAGGTGGCATTTCTTGCACTCGACCTTGGCGTGGCTGCCGGTCAGCGGGTAGCGCGACTTGTTGTGATCGAAGGGGGCGTCCTTCCACTTCTTCTCGTCGTGGCAACTCTCGCACTTGTTGCCGAGCTGGCCCTTGTGCTTGTCATCCTTCTTGTGACAGGCGATACAGGTGATCTCCAGCTTCGTCTTGTAGACATTGCCTTTCTCCGGCAAGTGGCAGGCATCGCACTTGGTTTCAACGTGCTTGCCCTTGAGCAGGTACTTGGTTTCCTTGTCGTGATTGAAGATGCTGGTCTTCCAGTCCTTGGCCGTGTGGCAGGCGCCGCACTTGTCGCCGTAGCGCCCCTTGTGGCCTTTTTCGTCGTCATTCTTGCGGTGACAGGCGACGCATTCGGTTTCCACCTTCAACTTCTTCGCATTCGGTCCGCTGACGCCGCCCTTGTGGCAGGTATCGCACTTGGCATCCTTGTGCTTGTCGCGCAGCTGGAACTTGGTGTCGTCGTGGTCGAAATTGGAGGTCTTCCAGCCGCGCTCGTTGTGGCAGCTCTCGCATTTCTCGCCCAGGTCGCCCCGGTGGCCCTTGTCCTGATCGTCCTTCTTGTGACATGAAATGCACTTGGTCGGCAGCTTGACCTGATAGATCGGGCCTTTTTCCGGCAGGTGGCAGGTGTTGCATTTGGCCTGCCGGTGCTTGCCCTTGAGCGCATATTTGGTGTCGTGATCATGGTCGAAGTCGATCTCCTTCCACCCCTTGTCGTTGTGGCAGGACTCACACTTGGTACCGTAACGGCCCTTGTGGCCTTTTTCCTGGTCGATCTTCTTGTGGCAGCCGTTACAGGTCAGCGGCGTCTTCTGATAGGTCTTGTCTTCGTGGCAGTCCTTGCACTTGACGTCGGCGTGCTTGCCGCCGAGCAGCGAGAATTTCGTTTTTTCGTGGTCGAAGCGGGTTTCCGTCCACTTCTTTTCGTTGTGGCAGTTCTCGCACTTGCTGCCCAGGTGCCCCTTGTGGCCTTTTTCCTGATCGATCTTCTTGTGGCAGTCGTTGCACAGTTTGGGCGCCTGACGGTATTTCTGCCTGGGCAGATGGCAGCTCTCGCACTTGGTCTCCTTGTGCGCACCGAGCAGCTTGAAATCGGTGCGGGCGTGATCGAACTTCTTGGTGTCGATGGGGGCGATATGGGCGCCGCGCCCCTTGTGTTCGGTGTGGCAACTGCGGCAGTTGTTGTCGTCTAGCTTGCCGTGCAGCCGGGTCTTGCTGCGAATGTCGGCCGCCACGTCCTTGTGGCAGTCGAGGCACAACCGGGTCTGCGCTTCCTTGTCGAAGCGGACGTGGCACTGCTTGCAATCCTGCTCGTACTTGGCGTGCCCGGCGATCACTTCGCCGGGCATCAGGACCTTTTCGATCGACTGCGCCTGCGCCCCGCCGACGCAGGCCAGCGCAGCGACCACGACAAAAAGGCCGCGCAGCCGGTCAATACATGTGGACAGCGACGACATGGACGATTCCACTGAAGACCAGCAAGTAGAGAAAAGGGATATGGACGATGTGCCAATAGGAAAAGAGCCTCTCCCATACCGCCAGCTGGGAAGCCTTGATTACAGCTTCCAGGTAGTTGTCGATACGCTCCTTGGCCACTTGATAGTTGAGCACCAGCGCCTTCCGGTCACCGCCCTGTTGGCGCCATTGCCGGCGCAGGACGCTCTTGGCGTCGCGGCGCAGTTCGCCGGCCAGATGCCGGCTCCGCCAGCGCAGGGTGACGAATTTCCAGGCGCGAACCGGCAGCGAACCGCCATCAGTGAAGGCCGCATCATGAAAGGCCTGCAGTCGCGGCTCGATGTCCGGCAGCAACGTGAAGACCGAGCCCATGGTTTCGGCGCTGGCCTTCAGTTCGGCCGTCGCATCGGCCAGCGTCAGGTGCTTTCCGTACAGCCCCTGATGGATGTGCCGGTAGATGAAACGGCCGACCACCCCGCTGCAGGCAACGAGCAGCATGGCGTAGAGAGCCATCGCGCCGTTCAGCGAGCCGGTCCGGAAGGTCGAATGAAAAAGGACAAGCAGCGGCCCGCCGATCCCGGCAATCATGTGGAACTTGAACCAGGACTCCATCTTGCCCAGGCGTTCCAGGGCAGGCAGCCGCTTGCGCAACGGGTAGAGAAGCAGGCTGAGCATCAGCAGGCCACCGACCAGACCGAGGTTGTAGCCGAAATCCGACCCGGCATCGTAGAGCTTGCCGGCCCGGACCAGCCAGGCCAGGAACAGCAGCAGCGCGACAAGCAGCGCAATGGAGATTCGCCAGGCACCGCGAAATACTTTCTCGCTGGACGACTTTGCCGGTCCGTCCATCGAAATCACCGTCATTGGGCCTAATGCGCTTGCTCTCATAGTTTCTGAAGACCATCCGGCCCCACCGGGCCATAACTCCCCCGCACCGGGAATGTCGACAAGCTTTCTGAATCGACATTTTGCGAGGTAAAATTTCACACACGCCGAAGAATAGCAAAAAAGACGTCACAGGGTGCACGCCGACAAGGAAAGAAACAGACATGAATGAAGCGTCAGCGCCGCCCGCCCGCCCAGCCGGCACGGTGAATTCGTCGGGGTCGATGGTGGCCCTGCTCGGCCTCTTCGTCATTGCCGGCGCCGAATGCCAGCGCCTGTGGCCGTCCGGCACCAGCCTGATCTACCTGGCCGTCTGCCTGCCGCTGCTGCTGATCTGGATCGCCCATCTGGCCGGCTGGCGGCTGGCCGAAGCCAACGCCGGCCTGGCCATCGATCTCGCCATCTATGTGCTGATCGTGGCCAGCCTGGGCATCAGGTTCGGCAGCAGCCAGCAGAAAGGCTCCGAACTGGCGTCGACGCTGCTTTTCTGGTCGCCGCTGGTGGCCGCGTGGTGGGCCTGGCGTTACCGCGATTTCCTGCGCAAGCTGGGCATCCTGCTCGGTGGCTTCTTTGTCGTCCTGACCTGGCAGCTGGCCGGCGCGCACGAGCAATTTCATCAGCACCTGATCCTGTCGGTGCTGGTCGCCCTGACGGTACGCTACGCCAGCCGCCAGCCAGCCACCAGCGGGCCGACCATGAATTTGCGCGACCCGCTGACCGGCCTGCCTTCGCCGGAATGCTTCGAAGCCGAGCTGGCCCATGTCTCGGCGATTTCCGACCGCTACCGCTTCCCGCTCACCCTGATCGGTTGCCGCCTTGCCCCGACCGTCACCGGCCCGCAACTCGACCGCCTGCTCTGCCAATACGCCGAGACCATCGTCGACCGCCTGCGGACGTCCGATACCGCCTGCCACTGGAGCGCAACGACCTTCCTTCTGCTGCTGCCCAACACCGCAGAAAAGGAAGCGTGGATCGTCGCCAACGGCATTCTGGAGAGCACCGAGAATTTCGATTTTGGGCAAAAAAATCGGCCGACCGTAGCATTCCGGGTGATTTGCCAGCAAGCCGGCGAAGATCCGATGAGCACCTTGAGCGCCCTGGAAAATCAACTGGCCGACGCCATCGAATGATCTACGACCTGATTTATTACCTCGTCCCGACACTGCTGATCCTGATTCCAGCCTTTTTTCATTTGCGGGCCAGGAAAAAGGCTTCGGCAATCCATCACGCCGTTCTCAAGGAAGCCCAGGAGGCCGGCCTGACCGAACCGCCTTCGCTGCATCCGGTCGTCGATCTCTCGGTCTGCATGGGCTCCGGCGCCTGCGTCCGGGCCTGCCCGGAAAAGGCGCTCGGCATCATCAAGGGCAAGGGGGTGCTGATCAACCCGACGCACTGCATCGGCCACGGCGCCTGCGCGCCATCTTGCCCGGTCGGGGCGATCAAGCTGGTCTTCGGCACCGAAAAGCGCGGCGTCGACATCCCGCAGGTCAGCCCCGATTTCGAAACCAACATCCCGGGCATTTTCATCGCCGGCGAACTCGGCGGCATGGGCCTGATCCGCAACGCCATCCGCCAGGGCACCCACGCGGTCAAGGCGATCACCGCCCGGCCGCGCGGCCAGACCGATTTCGACCTGGTCATCGTCGGCGCCGGCCCGGCCGGCATCTCGGCCTCGCTGGCCGCCAAGGAGGCCGGCCTGAAGTACGTCACCATCGAACAGGAAGACTCGCTGGGCGGCACCACCTACCACTACCCGCGCAACAAGCTGGTGATGACGGCACCGATGCGCCTGCCGCTGATCGGCGAAATCAAGGTCCGCGAAATCAGCAAGGAAGAGTTAATGGAAATCTGGACCGGGGTACTCGACAAGGCGACGCCGAACATCCGGTTCAGCGAGCGGATGGAGGAAATCACCCCGGTCGAGGGCATGTTCACGGTGCGCACCAGCCAGGCCAGCTACTCGACAGCCAACGTCCTGCTTGCCATCGGCCGCCGCGGCACGCCGCGCAAGCTCGGCGTCAAGGGCGAAGAAAATTCCAAGGTCGTCTATCGGCTGATCGAAGCCGGGCAATACCAGGGCAAGCATGTGCTGGTCGTCGGCGGCGGCGACAGTGCCCTCGAAGCCGCGCTCGATATCGCCAACGAGCCCGGTACCCACGTCACGCTCAGCTACCGCGGCAAGGCCTTCGACCGGGTCAAGCCAAAGAACCGGGTACGCCTGGCCGAGGCCATCGCCGGCCAGCGCATCGAACAGTTGCTGGAAAGCACGGTGCAACTGATCGCCGGCGACAAGGTCGTGCTCAAGCATGCCGATCAAACGCTGGAACGACCGAATCAGGCGGTGATCGTCTGTGCCGGCGGCGAGCTGCCGACGCCGATGCTGAAAAAAATGGGCATTCAGATCGACACCCGGCATGGCGAATGAGCGAACCGACCACCCTGTTTACGGTCTGAAAGCTGGCCGCTCGTTGACGAAGCCGGCCATCCCGCAAATTCCCGCAATAAAAATGTGGGAAAAATTTACACGATTTGCACTACACTATCGCCTCGATGGACATGCATACCAAGACACTCCGACACAGCAGGGCAAACCCATGAGCGCACCGCAGAATCCGGGCGACGACTGGGCACAATCCTTGTTTCTCAAACGCCGCCGGGGCCGTAGAATGCTGGCTGACAACCTGCTGCCGCCATACCTGACGGAAGAAGGTCTGGTCCTGGCTGACCGCCGGTCGCATACCGATCGGCGAAAATCGCCCACCGTAGACATGTCCAACACCGCGAGCCAGGCATAAGAATACGCATGGCCGCTCTCCCCCAACCCTCGCCGATGTCCGATTCGCCCATCCGCTCCGCTCTCCTTTCCGCAATCCACCGGGTGTTGTCGCCCGTGGTCCGCATCATGCTGGCCCACGAGATCACGCTGCCGATGGCGGTCGAATTGCTGAAGCGGGTATTCGTCGAAGTCGCCGAGCGCGACTTCCGGCTCGACAAGAAAGGCTCCACCGACAGCCGGATCAGCCTGATCACCGGCGTCCATCGCAAGGACGTCAAGCGCCTGCGCGAACTGCCCGATGTCGAGACCGACCTGCCGCCAAAGGTATCGCTCAGCGCGCAAATCGTCGCCACCTGGATTTCCGGCCGCGAATGGATCGACGAAAACGGCTCGCCACGACCCTTGGCCAGGCTGGCCAAACGGGGTGACGGTCCCTCCTTCGAAGCGCTGGTCGCCAGCATCAGCCAGGACATTCGCCCGCGCTCGGTACTCGACGAGTGGCTGCGTCTGGGCGTCGTACACATCAGCGCCGACGACGAAGTCGTGTTGACCAGCAACGCCTTCGTCCCCAAGGACGGCGTCGAGGAGAAGCTGGCCTACTACGGCCACAACCTGGGTGACCATGCCGCAGCTGCGGCGGACAACGTGCTCGGCATCCCCCGCCCGTGGTTCGAGCGCAGTGTTCACCACGTCTCGCTGAGCGAAGCCCAGATCGAACAACTGAGGCTGCGCGCCGCCGAACTCGGCATGCAACTGCTCACCGAACTGCACACCATGGCCGAACAGGCACCCGACGACGGCGAGTCGACCAAACGCTTCACCTGCGGCGTCTATTTCTACAGCGCCGACAATCAGGACACGCCGGCCGCAAAATGAAGTCCTACCTGCTGTCCCTGCTCCTCGCCGTCATTCCCCTGACGACCTGGGCTGCTCCCGTCTGCGTCGACCCGGAGCAACCCGGAAAAAGTCATCCGGCCCGCGGCGGCATCGGCGGCACGGGCAGCCCGGCCAATGGCGAATCAGGTCAAGGTGGCATCGGCGGGACAGGCGCACCGAGCGCCAATGGTAGCGGCGGCATCGGCGGCACTGGTGCGCCAGCCGCCAATGGAACCGGCGGTATTGGCGGCACCGGCATGCCGGTCGTCGACGCGACGGTCGGCATCGTCGGTGTCGTCAGCGGATTTGCCTCGGTTTGCGTCAATGGCGTCGAAGTGCATTTCGACCGCGGTACGCCGGTCAATGAAAACGGCGACCCCTCGTCGGCCGACAAGCTCGCCGTCGGGCAAGTGGTCTCCATCGAAGCCGGCAATTCGCCGAAGGGTTTGCAGGCCCGGAACATCGCCATCCTGAACATGCTCGAAGGTCCGATCACCGGAATGAGCCACGGCGGCAAGACCATCCACGTCATGGGGCAAGCCATCGAGATCGGCCCCAACACCCGGGTCGGCGGCAAGGGCCTGGCATTGGGCCAGACGGTCAAGGTCAGCGGCCTGTCGGGCGCCGACGGTGCCCTGGTGGCGACCCGCATTCAACCCGGCCCGGACCTCAAGCATGCCACTGCCTTGGGCGCGGTCGACACTTCCGGCAAGCAGCCGAAGATCAACGGCGTGAAGCTTGTCGGCATGGTCAAAGGCGAGGCCGCGCTGATCAAGGGCCACTGGAATGGCAGCGAACTGGTGGCCAGCAGCGTCGGCGCCGACCCGACCTACCGCTTCAAGGATAGCGCCAGCCGCATCCTGCTCGAAGGCCTGGTCCAGGCTTCCGACGGTCGCGGCCGGATCAAGGCCGGCGGACTCGTGCTGGCGCTCCCCAATGCCAGCCAGGCCAAAGCCCTGACCCCCAACCAACGGATTTTCGTCGATGCCAGGGCCGACCGGGCAGGCAAGCTGGTGGTCGAACACCTTGAATTGAACACGGCAAGCAGCCATCAGCAACCAGCGCTCAGGAAAACCCTATGGCGCAGCGAATCGAAGTCCAGAGCGGAAACGACCGAGTCCGCCGAGAAGATCGAAAAGACAGAGAAGGCTGAGAAGGCTGAGAAGGCCGAGAAGGCCGAGAAGGCTGAGAAGGCTGAGAAGGCCGAGAAGGTCGAGAAGGTCGAGAAGGTCGAGAAGGCCGAGAAGGCTGAGAAGGTCGAGAAGGTCGAGAAGGCCGAGAAGGCCGAGAAGGCCGAGAAGGTCGAGAAGGTCGAGAAGGTCGAGAAGGTCGAGAAGGTCGAGAAGGTCGAGAAGGTCGAGAAGGTCGAGAAGGTCGAGAAGCCGGAACGGGTTGAACGACATTGAATGGGTATGGATGGTAGCCGTAGCGTTGGGCGCATCCGGGTAACCACTCGAACGAAGTGGTCAAACAAAGAACAAACAGGGGGCCCTCTTGAAGACGATTATTTTTCCGCTGCTCGCCGGGCTGGCGATGGCACCCTGCCACGCCGACAGCGCGCTGACACTGAGCACTGGTCTCGACTATTCGAGCGGCAAATACGGTGAATCCAAACGCACCGAAACACTGGTCGTCCCGGTCGGCATCAAATATGAATTCGGCGACTGGACCTTGCGGGCGACCATTCCTTACGTCGAATCGAACGGCCCCTCCGCCGTCTCGGGCAGCGGCCCGGACCGGGTGACCATCGAGAACGGGGCGACCGTCCGGCGCCGGGCCTCCGGGCTGGGCGACATCGTCGTCTCGGCGGCCTGGAACGCCTTCCAGGATGGTCCCTGGCTGATCGAACTGGCCGGCAAGGTCAAACTGGCCACCGCCGACGCAAAATCGGGCCTGGGCACCGGCGAAAACGATTACTCGGTGCAGACGGAAATTTACCGGACGCTCGGCAGCAACACGCTGTTCGCCACCCTGGGCTACAAAAAGATGGGCGACCCGGCAGGCACCAACCTCAAGGACCCGTTCTTCACTTCGCTTGGCTGGTCGTACAAGGCCTCAGCGGTCACCGCCCTCGGTCTGAGTTACGATTTCCGGCAGAAGGTCCAGGACAGCGGAGCGCCGTTGAGCGATGCCACCGCATTCGTGACCCACAAACTCGATCAGCACTGGAAACTCCAGGGCTATCTCGTCACCGGTTTCTCCAGGGCCAGCCCGGACTTCGGCGGTGGCATGTTTGTCTTCTATGGCTACTAGAAGAGGCTGATCTCAGGGCTTTTTCAGGCGAAAAGCCTGGGTAATCAGGTTGACTGCCTCAGGGCTGTCCCAGTTTCTGGAACCGGCGATTTTCTTGATCACGCGGCCGTCGGCGTCAATCAGCAGGGTCAGGGGCAGGCGGTTGGCCCCGAGCATGTTTTCGAGCACCAGCCGGTGGTCGATGTAGTTGGCAAAGCTGACGCCCGATTTCCGGAGAAATGCGGCGGCAGCCACCGGGTCGTCGTCAGTCGAGATGCCGATGACGGTGAACTCGCGGCCGTTGTAGCGCCGGGCCAGCCGCTCCAGCGAACCCATTTCCTCGCGGCAGGGGCCGCACCAGCTAGCCCAGACGTTGATCAGCAGCGGCTTGCCGCGAAACGACGAGAGCTTGGCCCCGGCACCGGCGATACCGTTCATCTGCGCCTCGCGCAGTGGCTCGCCGACCATTACCTCGCCCGGCGTCCCGGCCAGTGCGCCGGGTGCGGCGAGCAGCAACCAAATGCCGATTGCCATGCCGATCAGTGATCGCCCCCCGCCAGTCCACCGCATTCCCGACTCCACAAAGGTTTCCGCCCGCGAGCAGATGGAATTAAACCGCCTATCGTAAGGCATTTTATTGATCTGTCTCGCCTCGCATGAAGCATGGCAAATCTATAATCGAACGCTTATGACAGCCCCCTACTCTCTCGCCGGATATCTGCAGCGCGCGGCCATCGCCGCGCCGCAGGCCCTTGCCGTGCGCTCTGCCGGCCGCAGCTTCGGCTTCGCCGAGTGGCTGAACCATGCCGAACGGCTGGCCGGGCAGATCGATACCGCCGAGAGACCGGTGATCAGGGCTGGCGACAGTCTGCTGATGGCCAGTTTTGCCACGGCCTGCAGTCTTGTAAAAAAACCCTTTTTTGCGTTTCACGCAGAAAAACCGGCCGACCGTAGCATTTCGCTGCCTGGCGAAGAGCTGCACCCTGACACCGCGCTGATCATTTCGACCAGCGGCAGCGAAGGCCAGCCGCGCGCCGTACTCCTCGGCAACGCCCAGCTCGACGCCGCAGCGGCCGGCGCCAACGAACGCCTGGGCCTCGGCGCCGGCGACTGCTGGCTGAACTGCCTGCCGCTCCATCACGTCGGCGGCCAGGCCATTCTCTGGCGCTGCGCCCGGGCCGGGGCGACGGTGCTGCTGCATGACGGCTTCGTCGCCGCTGCCGTCGCTTTCGATCTCGCCACGCACGCCGTCACCCACATTTCGCTGGTCCCGGCCATGCTGGCCCGGCTGCTCGATCTCGGCGTCCAAGCACCGCCGTCGCTGCGTGTCGCGCTGATCGGCGGTGCCGCGCTGTCGCGCCAGCTGTACGACAAGGCCCGCGCTGCCGGCTGGCCGCTGGTCGTCAGCTACGGCATGAGCGAAACTGCCGCCCTGATCGCCGCCCACGCCCCGGACGACGGCCCGTGGCGCGAAGGCCTGGCCGGCCGCCCGCTGCCCGGCCACGAACTGCGCATCGGCGACGACGGCCGGATCGCCATCCGCGGCCCCCAGGTCATGCTCGGCTATGCCGACGGCAGCGGCGTCGACAGCGCTGGCTGGCTGACCACCGGCGACCTCGGTGCAATCGACGCCGATGGCCGGCTGAGCGTGCTCGGCCGGGCCGACGACATGCTGATCAGCGGCGGCTGCAACGTTCATCCGCAGGAAGTCGAGGCCTGCCTGGCGGCCTGCACCGGCGTCGACGATGTCGCCGTCACCGGCCAGCCCGACCCGGTCTGGGGCGACGTCGTCGTCGCCTTGGTCGTCGGCCCGGTCGAGCCGGCCGATCTGTTCGAGTACGCCCGCCGACACCTGCCGAAGGCCGCCCAGCCCCGGCGCTTTCACCGCGTCGACCAGCTGCCGCGCAACGCCACCGGCAAGCTCGACCGCCCCGCCCTGCGCCTGATCGTCAACCGGGGCCGCTGATGATCCACACCCTGCGCCGCCAGCTCGCCGCCCCCGAAACCCAGGCCCGCCTGCAGACGCTGGCCGCCGGTGCGCCGGACTCGGCGCCGGTCAGTCTGCGCCTGGCCCTCGGCCACAGCGCCACCGACTGGCTGGACCTGCTGCCGGCGCACCAGCCCCACTGGTACCGGGCCCGCCCGGACCGCCGCGAATACCGGCTGGCCATCGGCCACGCCCTGCACGTAGCGACCGCCGGCACCAACCGCTTTGCCGCGCTGGACCATGCCTACGCCGGCTTTTGCCGGCACTGGCGGCACAACGGCCCGGCGCTGGCCTTCGCCGGTTTCGCCTTCGATGCCGCCAGCAACGCGCCGCTGCCCAACGCCCTGCTCGCCATCCCTGCCATCCTCCTCGAAAACCTCGACGGTGCCTGCTCGGTCACGCTGAGCGCGCCGGCCGGCCGGCTGGCCCAGGCGGTGGCCGAATGGCTGCCGCTGCTGGCCAGCGCGCAACCCGGACCGGTGCCACAGCTGCTGCCCGGGCGCCCGCCAGCGCTCGACGACCGCGCCTGGATCGCCCGCGTCAACGCGGCGCTACGCGACATCGCGGCTGGTCGCGTCGCCAAGGTGGTGCTTAGCCGCAACCGTCAATTTCTGGCCAGCGACACGTTTTCGCCGGCCGCCATCCTCGCCCGCCTGATCGCCCAGCAGCCCGGCGGCATCATCTACGCCCACGGCAACGGCCAGCAGACCTTCCTCGGCGCCACGCCGGAACGGCTGGTCCGCCTGCGCGGCCAGCGGATCGATGTCGATGCGCTGGCCGGCACCGCCTGGCCGGGTTCGCTGGCGCTGTCCGAAAACAAGAACCGGCACGAGCAGTCACTGGTCGTCCGCGCCATCTGCGCCGCCCTCGCCCCGCTCTGCGCGGCCGCGCCGGAAACCGGGCGCATTGAGGAACACCGGGCCGGCCAGCTGGCCCACTGGCGCAGCCGCATTTCGGCCCAAGCCCGGCCCGGCACCCGCCTGTTCGACCTCGTCCGCACCCTGCACCCGACCCCGGCCGTCGGCGGCTATCCGGCCGCGGCGGCGCTGGACTGGCTGGCCGCCCACGGCGAGAAGCGTAGCGGCTGGTACAGCGGCGGTTTCGGCTTGCTCAGTCCGGCCGGCGACGGCGAATTCTCGGTCGCCCTGCGCTCGGCGCTGATCGACGGCAACAGCGCCGAATTGCAGGCCGGCGCCGGCATCGTCGCCGGCTCCGATGCGCAGCACGAACTGGCCGAAACCGAGGCCAAGCTGGGTACGCTGCTTGCCGCGCTGAGCGCCGGCCAACTACCGGTCAGCGACGCCAGCCGCAGCGCTTGAAATTTGGCCCTTTTTTCGGGCTGACCCTGGGGCCAGCCTTTGCTTTTATGGTCGTAGCATTTGGCTGCGCAGCCCGGCGCGCCGGGCTGCGGCAAGCTAGCCGCAGCGCAACTTCGGGCCCGGACGGCCGATGTGG
This sequence comes from uncultured beta proteobacterium, assembly GCA_903922075.1. Taxonomy (GTDB): domain Bacteria; phylum Pseudomonadota; class Gammaproteobacteria; order Burkholderiales; family Rhodocyclaceae; genus Azonexus. The sequence continues at coordinate 15,000 of CAIXSK010000065.1, forward strand.
TAGCCCTGGGCGTAGTCGATGCCGAATTCGAGCACGGCATCGAGAATGGGCTGGTCCTCGACGTATTCGGCGATGGTCTGGATGTTCAACTCCTGGGCCAGCGTCACGATACTCTTGGTAAAGGCCTTGTATTCGGTATCGACCAGCACGTTGCGGATGAACTCGCCTTCGATCTTGATGTAATCGACCGGGAAGCGCTTGATGTACTGGAAGGACGAATAGCCCGAGCCGAAGTCGTCGATGGCGAAGCTGAAGCCGGCCGTCTTCAGGTCGAAGACGAATTTCTCGAGCAGGCTGAGGTTGCTGACCGTTTCGCGCTCGGTGATCTCGAAGACGATGCGCTGCGGCTCGATTTCATATTCCCTGGCCAGCCGGGTGATCCGCGAAATGAACTCGCCGACGATCAGCGCCTTGGGCGACAGGTTGACGAACAGGATGCCGCGATAGCCCTGCTCGCGAATCTGGCTGAAGGCCTTCTCGATCAGCTGGTAATCCATCTTGTGGGCGAGCCCCATCGCTTCGGCTTCCTCGATAAACTCCTGGGCGGCGACAATGCGCTGGCCGACCTGGATGCGCATCAGCAGTTCGTGGATCAGCACCTCGCCGGTCCGGCTGTGGACGATGGGCTGGAAGTAGGGAACGATGCGGTTTTCGTCGAGCGCGCTGCGGATCATCTGGCTCTTGTCGCTGGCCTGCTTGAGGGCCTCGACCATGTCCTCGTCGCTGGGGATGGCGATGCTGTTCTTGCCGGCCCGTTTGGCCTTGTACATCATGTTGTCGGCGACCAGGAACAGTTCGCGACTGTCCTTGCCGTGGGTCGGATGGATGGCGATGCCGATCGACGTCGTCGCCTTGATCTTGACCGTGCTGCCAGGGGCATCCAGTGAAAAATCCTCGAGCATCTCGGCGATCCGCTGGGCCACCATGTGCGCCTGCGACTCGCCGGCTTCGGGCAGGACGATGGCGAATTCGTCGCCACCGTAACGGGCGAGCAGATCGCCCTGGCGGACCGCCTGATGGAGAATCTTGGCAAAGGCCTGAAGGAAAGCGTCGCCGAACTGGTGACCGTAGGCGTCGTTGATCGCCTTGAAGTTGTCCATGTCGAGCACCATCACCGCGAACTCGTAGCCGTGGCGCTGCGAGCGTCCGATCTCGTAGCCGAGCAGTTCCCAGAACATGCGCTGGTTGTAGAGATCGGTCAGCGGATCGCGGGTGGCGTAATGCTCCAGCTCCTTGGTGTACTTGTAGATCGCCTTGACCGAGCCGACCAGATTGAGCAGCGCGGTCAGGATGCTGCTGATCACGATATGGCGGATCGGGTCCTGGGCCAGCGTCGAATGCACGCCGATGCCGACGATGCCGCCGATCTTCGGCGAATCGAGGAGCAGCGACTTGGTCTGCAGCTCGATGTCGCGCTGTGACAACTCGGGCAGATGGCTGCCGGGATCGGCCACATGGTGCTTGATCTGCAACAGCGTCGTGCCGAAGAAATTCGGCGTTGCCTCAAGCTGGGTCCGGACGATCTCCTCGAACAGCGCGATGGTGGCCGCCGACGGCTTCTGGCGCCAGAAGACCTCCCATTCGTAGCCCTGGTCGTCGATGCGGAAAATGGTCAGCAAGGCGTAGGCATCGACGATGGAATTGATTTCCAGCAGCAACTCATTGATGAACTGGCGCCAGTCGCGGACGACATTCGAGGTGATGATCAGCTTCTCCAGCAGCTTGACCTCGAATTCGAGAATTCCCTTGTCGACGGCGACGTTTTTCATCCGGTCGACCAACTGAGTGACATGACGCAGGGTCTGATTCAGATCGTCGAAGCCGAGATGCACCTCGCTGACATCAAGCTGGTTGAGATCCTTGATGCTATTGACCGCTTCGACCTTGTCGCGGAAGGTATCCATGGCCAGCCGGACGCGGCGCGTCGCCAGCGCCGAAACGGCCGCCGCGACAAGTAGCACGACGGCACCGAGGACGACGAAGAGGCTGATGAAATAGAAGCGCACCTGGGGCGCGATCGGCTGCAGGGTGTAGTCGATGGCGACCACGCCGAGCACCTTGTCGGACTGGGTCACGCCATGGCAAACCAGGCATTCGGAACGGACCGCGACGGGGAACAGGTAGCGCAACTGCTGGCCATCCTGCATCACGCTCGCCTGGCCGCCGGCCAGCAACTGGCGGACGTCCTCGGGGTAGTCTTCGAGGCGGCCGCGGGCTTCGGCCTTGAAGACATCGGGAGACGAATAAAGAACCACGTCGCGCGGCGCGCTGGCAAAGGCCGAGGCGCTGTTGCCGATCGACTCGATCACCTGCTGATGCCCGCCGCCGTTGCGCAAGATCTGATAGATGGCGTTGAAGGTTTGCTGGGAAATGTCGCGCGAGGTATCGAGGGTGCGCTGGTTGATCAGCTTTTCGTAGAGCAGCGACGAGGCGAAGGTGGCGCCGAGGAAGACCAGCAGGGCAATACCGGTCGTCGACAACAGGAAAAACCCGCGCAGGGTTTCCAGATGACCCCACAGGGTTTTCAGCAGTTTTCCCAACATCCACGGCCTCCCTTGAGCCATTCCGTGCAATTCGCCGGGCGAGGCCAACGGCGATCGGCCCCCACCGATCACCGCCACCCCGCCCATCGTTCCGCGGCCGGGTTGACTTACAAAGCCAACAAAACCGGTAAAACGAATAAAAGCAATAAAGATGCGCGCATTATGCCGCAGAATGCCCCGCCCCCCTAGCCGACGGATGGACCATGATTCTCCGGCCGACCGTGGAACCGCTCGACAGCTGTCATGTAACTGAAACACTAATGCAACAAAATTATGGGCTTAAGGCCTATACTTCAGAAAATACATGGAACGAATGCGATGACCCACACCCCGCTGAAGCCCCGCTTCCCGACCGAGAATTACCTCAACCGCGAACTCGGTCTGCTCGCCTTCAATCGCCGCGTGCTGGCCCAGGCCGAAGACGAGCGGATGCCGCTGCTCGAACGCCTGCGCTTCCTGTGCATCGTTTCCAGCAATCTCGACGAATTTTTCGAAATCCGCGTCTCCGGCCTGAAGGAGCAGATCCGCGCCAATACGCCGGTGGTCACCACCGACGGCAAGACGGCGCAGGAGGCCTTCCGCCTGGTATCGGCCGAGGCGCACGCCATCGTCAACGAGCAGTACCAGCATCTCAACGAAGTGATCCTGCCCGGCCTTGCCGAGCAGGGCATCCGCTTCCTGCGCCGGGCGACCTGGAACGAGGCGCAGCGCGAGTGGATCCGCAATTATTTCATCCGCGAAATGGTGCCGGTGCTGACGCCAATCGGACTCGACCC
>CAIXSK010000066.1 GCA_903922075.1 uncultured beta proteobacterium
GGGTCAGATTGTTGAAAATCTTGCGCTCGCTGCCTTCATACGCAAAAGCGAGGTTTTCGATCTCGACTGCCTGACGATGCAGCTTCTGCTTTTCGTCGTAATCGAAACGAATCCACGGGTACTGGCGCGATGACGGCTTGACGTCTTCCGGCTTGAGCTTTTCGATCAACTTGACCCGGCTGGTCGCCTGCTTGGCCTTCGAGGCGTTGGCCGAGAAGCGGCGAACGAAGGTCTGCAAGTCGGCAATCTGTTCCTTGGCCTTGGCGTTAGCTTTCGACAGACGTTCGCGAGCCTGCGTCGAGGCCTCCATGAAGTCGTCGTAGTTGCCCGGATAAATCGTGATCTTGCCGTAGTCGAGGTCGGCCATGTGGGTGCAGACCTGGTTCAGGAAGTGACGATCGTGCGAGATGATGATCATCGTCGAGTCACGATTGTTGAGCACGTCTTCGAGCCAGCGGATGGTGTTGATGTCGAGGTTGTTGGTCGGTTCGTCGAGCAACAGGATGTCCGGATTGGCGAACAGGGCCTGACAGAGCAGGACGCGCAGCTTCCAGCCGGGAGCGACTTCGCTCATCGGGCCGTCGTGCTGCTCGGTCGGGATGCCAACGCCGAGCAGGAGTTCGCCAGCGCGTGATTCAGCCGTATAGCCGTCGAGTTCGCCGAATTGATGCTCGAGATCGGCGGCCTTCATGTAATCGTCTTCGGTCGCTTCCGGATTGGCGTAGATGGCGTCGCGCTCGCTCATGCAGGCCCACATTTCCTCGTGGCCCATGAGCACGACGTCGAGCACGCGCATGTCTTCGTAGGCAAACTGGTCCTGCTTCAGGTAGGCCATGCGCTCGTGCTTGTCTTTCGAGACATTGCCGGCCGACGATTCGAGCGCGCCGCAGAGGATCTTCATGAAGGTCGACTTGCCCGCCCCGTTGGCGCCGATCAGGCCGTAGCGGTAGCCTTCGCCGAATTTGACATTGACGTTTTCGAACAGGGGTTTGGCCCCGAACTGCATGGTGATGTTGGCGGCGACGAGCACGGCGATTCCAATCTGAAAATAACGCTAAAACGAAGGGCCGAATTTTACCTTCTTTCAAGGGTTTGACCGCGGAATGCCGCCCCCTATTTGTGCACTGCGGTGTAAGATTTGCGGCCACAATAAAAAATTCCGGGATTGAGACTCAGCACATGGTTCCCCATCTGACCACCGCCCTGTCCGGGCCCCTGCTTGAACTGGAACGCCGCTTCCTGGCGGCCAGCCCGCAGATCGAGCACTGGCTGCGCGGCCAGTGGCTGGAACACACGCCGCCCTTCTATTCGTCGGTCGACCTGCGCAATTCCGGCTTCAAGCTGGCGCCGGTCGATACCAACCTGTTCCCCGGCGGCTTCAACAATCTCAACCCGGCCTTCCTGCCGCTCTGCGTGCAGGCGGCGATGAGCGCCATCGAGAAATTCTGTCCCGACGCGCGCAGCCTGCTGCTGATCCCCGAGAACCACACGCGCAACCAGTTCTACCTGCAGAACGTCGCGCAGATCGCCGCCATCCTCAA
>CAIXSK010000067.1 GCA_903922075.1 uncultured beta proteobacterium
ACGCGGCCGGCTCGACATGGCAACCGGGCAAAGCAACCCCGGCAACCCGATCCGCGATTTCGACCAGTCGAGCAGCTTTCTGCAGTTCCAATGGCGGCGCGCGCTGTCGCTCGACTCGGACTTCGTGCTGCGCTATGCCTACTCCGTCGACAAAGGCTCGGAAGCCTTCGTCAATCCGAACGGCGGCTCGCCTTACCGCTACGACCCCTGGGGCGCTGAAGGCAGTCGCCATGAAATCGAGGCCTTGCACAACCTGCGTCTGGGCGAGGCGGTCCGCCTGGCCTGGGGCGGCAGCTGGCGCCAGGATGCGGTCCGGGCGCAAACCACGCTGGCCGGTCAGGGCGAGGTGCGCCGGGACATTTCGCGCCTGTTCGGCAACCTGGAGTGGAAGCCGGCCGCCTGGCTGACCGCCAATCTTGGGCTGTCGGGCGAGGAGGATACGCTGGCCGGCGCGCACGTCGCGCCGCGGGCCAGCCTCGCCTTCCATCTGAACCCGCGGAATACGCTGCGCGTCGGCGCTTCGCGGGCCTATCGGACGGGCAGTACGGTCGACTACCGGGGCGACTGGTGGAATGGCGCCAAATACCAGTTCCGGGGCGATCCGGACATGCCCTCGGAGCGCATGGATACCCTGGAAATCGGCTATCTCGGCGACTGGCGCGACTGGCGGATGAGCCTGGACGTCCGGCTGTTCGACGAAAAGGTCCATAACCGCCTGCTGGTCATTGATCGCAACGATGCCGACAATACGATTCCGGATGCGATGACGGCGATCCAGGATGTCCGGATGCGCGGCATCGAATACCAATGGCGCTGGCAGCCCATCGACTCGACCAAGCTGGTGCTCAGCCAGATGTTCATCGATATCGATGCGGGGTATCTGGCCTCGGCGCTGGCCAATCCGAACAACAGCCTGCATAGTGCCCAGAAATTCAGCCATATCGACGAGCTGTCCGAATACGGCACGCCGCACCGCTCGACCTCGCTGCTGCTGATCCAGAAGCTGCCTTACGGCCTGGAGTTTTCGGCGGCCGGCTATTGGCAGAGCAACATGAAATGGTCGATCAATACGGCGGCCTTGAAGTATCACCGGGTCGATACCAAGCTGGCCTACCCGTTCCGCGTCGCCGGGATGGGCGGGGAACTGGCCTGGACCATCCAGTCGCTGAATGGCGCGCATTTCGAGTACAAAGCCTATAACGTCCCGGCCGACCGGATCGTCGAGCGCCGGCAGTGGATCAGCCTGCGCCTCGATTTCTGAACCGCTCCGGCCTCAGAACAGCGTCGTCGCCCGCACCCAGGCGTCCGGCAGCACGTTGACCACCTGAGCTTCCAGCCACTTGTCGGCGCCGGACAGGATGGTCAGCCCGGTGAGCAGGATGATGATCCCAAAGGCCTTCTTGATCCCGTCGATGCGGGCCAACACCCAGCCGCGCGCCGCATTGAAGCCCCGGCGCGAGGCATAGGCGACGGCGACCAGCGGGATCGCAGCACCCAGGCCGAACAGCCCGAGGATGATGCCGCCGCGCATCGCGCCGCCCTCGCTGGCGACCAGCGTCAACGCCGAGGCGAGCAGGGGGCCTGAACACGGGCTCCAGACCAGCCCCAAGACCCCGCCGAGCAACAGGGCGCCGCCCAGCGAGCCGCCGTCCAGCCGCGACGAGGCGGCGTTGGCGCTGGAGGCGATGGGCAGCATCCATTCCGTGAAGCGCTGGTTGAGCACCGGCACCAGCATGACCAGCCCGAAAGCGATCAGCATCCAGGCGCCGAACAGGCGCACGCTGTCCGAGTCGATGCCGAGCGCCGGGCCGAGCGCGCCGAGGACGATGCCGATCAGCGCGAACGAAGTCGCCATGCCGACGCCCATGGCGACCGGCGCCAGCCGGTTGGCCTGCACCGCCCCGCCGATGACCAGCGGCAGGATGGGAAATACGCAGGGCGACAGCGTCGTCAGACTGCCGGCGATCAGGCTCAGGCCGAGGTGGGTCAGCGGGATGTCCATGGCGAGGCTATTCGCTTACTTGGCGCTGTCGAGCACGGCGCGCAGGGCCTTGGGATCGGTGTCGCCGGCCAGCCGGCCGGTTTCCTTGGCGCCCTTGTAGGCAATCACCGTCGATTG
>CAIXSK010000068.1 GCA_903922075.1 uncultured beta proteobacterium
GTCTTCTTGTCGCCCTCGGCGACCTTTTCGGCGCCGAGCTTGCCCTGGGTCACGTAGTAGTCGGCGACGAAGCGCGGCTGCCCGTCGTGGCTGCGGTCGTTCTCGTAAAGGTAAAGACGCGAGCGCTGGGTGTCGACGACGATGGCGTAACGCTGGTCGGGCGGCATCTGCAGCAGGTAGCGCGGCACGAAATCGGCCGGCGGCTTGTCGCGGTAGGCTTTCAGGCGGGCGATCGCCTCGGCGCGCAGGTCGGCCACCTTGTCGGCCGGGGCATCGCTGAGGGCGCCGAAAGTCCGGATCGGCTGGGTGCGGGCGAGCAGCAGGTCGCCCTTGATCAGGTTGGCCAGCCGATAGTTCGGATGCTGGCGAATCAGCGCTTCGGTCAGTTGCAGCGCATTGTTCAGGCGCTTGCCTTCGATCTCGGCGAAGATGCGGGCCAGGGTTTCTTCCGGCGCGCTATCCGAAACGGTGAGCGGAAAACCCGGGTCGGCGGCCAGCATGTCGCGGGCGCTGTGGGCGCTGGACATCGAGGCGCCGGACTGGCCGGCGCCGGAGGTATTCGGTCGGTCGGCCAGCTTGGCCAGGGCGCCGGCGGTGACCGTGGCGGCCACTGCCAGCAGGATGAAGCGGATCTTTAGCCTCACCGAGCGTCTTCGTCCTTGATCAGCCATTTGCTGCCGCTACGAACGAGAGCCAGGGTCTTGGTTGTCGTGCTGTCCATGCCGCGAGCCTGATAACGTTGGCGGAACTTGGCCGTTGCGTTGTCGCCGTTGACAACGATTTGCGGCGTGTCGATGGAGACGGAAATCTTGCCGCCCTTGCCGGCGATGCGCTTCTCGCGCTCCTGTTCCCAGGCCTTGCGGCTCATGCCCTTGGGCGTATCGAAATCGTTGGCGTAGGCGCCGAGATAGGCCTTCATGTCCTTGCGCGACCAGGCGTCGGCCCAGGCGACGACGGCCTTGGCGACGTCGTCGCTGGCTGCGTTGAGGCTTGCCTTTTCAGCCGCCGGGGCAGGGGCGGCTGCAACGCTGGCCGGTTTGGTGCCGGTCGTCGGTGCGGCGGCAGCGCCGGTGGTTGCCGCGACGACCGTCGCGCTCGGCGCAACCGGCGTGGCCGGCTTGGCGGCGACGGGTGCCGAGGGGGCGGCCGGCGCGGCTGCCGGTGCCACCGGTGCCGGTGCGGGCGCGGCGGCAACGGCTGGCGCCGGCGTCGGTTTGACGTTGCCCTTGCCGGAGGTGGTGATCAGGTCGCGGATCAGGGCCAGCTTGTTCTGGGTCGTGGCGTTGGAGTTGTCCAGCTGCAGGGCCTTGTCGTAGGCCTGGCTGGCCAGCTTGGCGTAGACGTCGCCGAGGTTTTCGTAGGCGATGGCGTAGGACGGATGGGTCCGGATGGCCATTTCCAGCGCCGTGCGGGCCTTGTCGTACTGCTTCTGCTGGGCGTAGAGGACGGCCAGGTTGTTGTACGGCTCGGGCAGTTCCGGGTAGTCCTCGGACAGCTTGGTGAACACGGCGATGGCGTCGGCCGGTTTGTTCATTTCGGTGAAGATCAGACCCTTGAGGAAGCGACCCTGGGCGTCCTTGGGACGGCTGCTCAGGTAGGCGTCGACCTTTTCCATGGCCTGCGGGTATTGGCCCTGCTTGATCAGGCGCTGCACTTCCGGCAGGTTGTCGGCAAAGGACGGCGCAGCAAAGCCGATGGCCAGGCCGATCGCCAGTGCGCGCAACGTCTTGAACTGCTGAAAACGGGGCTGGAGCGGGGAAGTGGAGGTCATCGCTGTGCTATACTTTTCAGGGTTGTTTAATCCCCTGATTCTACCAAAAACGCCGGTGAATCCATAGGTTTTAGCGCACCGGCGGCGCCTCGAATCCATCCCCGCATGCTCAAGATATACAACTCCCTCAAGCGCGAAAAACAGGCTTTTACCCCGATCGTACCGAACCAGGTTCGCATGTATGTCTGCGGCATGACCGTCTATGACTACTGCCACCTCGGCCATGCCCGGGTGATGGTCGTCTTCGACATGGTCTACCGCTGGCTGAAGGCTTCCGGCTATGACGTGACTTATGTCCGCAACATCACCGATATCGACGACAAGATCATCAAGCGGGCGATCGAGAACGGCGAGACGATCCAGCAGCTGACCAACCGCTTCATCGCCGCCATGCACGAGGATGCCGATGCGCTCGGCGTGCTGCGCCCGGATCACGAGCCGCGCGCCACCGAATACGTGCCGGAAATGCTCGACCTGATCGGCAAGCTCGAAGCCAACGGCCTGGCCTATCACGCCACCGACGGCGACGTGAATTACGCGGTGCGCAAGTTCGATGGCTACGGCAAGCTGTCCGGCAAGTCGTTGGACGACCTGCGGGCCGGCGAGCGCGTCGAGGTCGATTCGGCCAAGCAGGACCCGCTCGATTTCGTGCTCTGGAAGCACGCCAAGCCGGGCGAGCCGGCCTGGGAGTCGCCGTGGGGCGAGGGCCGGCCGGGCTGGCACATCGAATGTTCGGCGATGAGTTCCAAGCTGCTCGGCCAGCATTTCGACATCCACGGCGGCGGCCAGGATCTGCAGTTCCCGCACCACGAGAACGAGATCGCCCAGTCGGAAGGCGCCAACTGCTGCACCTTCGTCAATTACTGGATGCACAACGGTTTTGTCCGCGTCGACAACGAAAAGATGTCGAAGTCGCTGGGCAATTTCTTCACCATCCGCACGGTGCTTGAGCAGTTCGACGCCGAAGTGATCCGCTTCTTCATCCTGCGCGCCCATTACCGCAGCCCGCTGAATTATTCCGACGCCCATCTCGACGACGCCAAGCGCAGCCTGGACAGCCTGTATTTCGCCCTGCGCGACGTGCCGCCGGCGGTCGTTGCCATCGACTGGAGCAACGATTTCGCCAGCCGCTTCGCTGCCTCGCTGGACGAGGATTTCGACTCGCACGGGGCGATTGCCGTGCTGTTCGAGTTGGCCGCCGAGGTCAATCGGCAGAAGAGCGCCGAACTGTCCGGTTTGCTCAAGGCGCTGGCCGGCGTGATCGGCCTGCTCGAACGCGAGCCGATGGCTTACCTGCAGGGTGGCAGCAAGCCCGGCGGGCTGGATGAAGCGGCCATCGAACAGCTGATCGCCGACCGCGCAGCGGCCAAGAAGGCGAAGAATTTCGCCGAGGCCGACCGCCTTCGCGACGAGCTGAAGGCGGCCGGCATCGTGCTCGACGACAGCCCGCAGGGAACGACCTGGCGCCGCGCCTGAGCGCTGCCCGGCAATGAAAAACGGCCCTGAAAAGGGCCGTTTTCTTGTGCTGACCGTCGTTTGTTACTTGAGCAGCCGGCCGCCCGGGCCGACCACGGTCAGCTCGACGAAATGCGAGGCCTGGCGGGCCGTGGCGCTGTAGTTGATGCGGTAGCCGCCGATGTCGGTGTTGCTCAGGCTTTCCAGCGCGCTGACCAGCTTGTCGCGGGTCAGGTCCTTGCCGGCCCGCTTCAGGCCTTCGACCAGCGTACGAGCCATGATGTAGCCTTCCAGCCCGTAATAAGTGAACTGCTGCTTTTCGGACAGTTTCTGGTAGTCGCGGACAACCGGCACGACATTGTTCCAGGGGTAGGGCACGACCTGCGAGACGACGATGCCGCGGGCATCCGCGCCGAGTTCCTGGACCATCTGCTCGGCGCCGACCGGCGACAGTGTCGATAGCATCGGGTTCTGGCCGGCTTTCTTCATCGCCTTGACGAAGGCGGCAGTCGGTTTGTAGAGGGTGACCATGACCACCGCCTGCGGCGTCGCCTTGGAAATGGCTTCGACTGCCTTGGTGACGTCGACCGAGTTGCGCTCGACGGTGCCGACGGCCGAGGGGGCCAGGTTGTGCTTCTTCAGCGCGGCGGTGACGCCTTCGAGGCCGGATTTGCCGAAACCATCGTTCTGGTAGAAAACGGCGATGTTTTTCAGGCCGAGGGCGGCCAGCTGGTTGACGATGGCTTCCGTTTCGTCGGCGTAGCTGGCGCGGACATTGAACATGTAGCGAGCGTTCGGGTTGGTGCCGATCGCCTCGCGTAGCGTGCCGGCGCCGGAGATGGTGCCGACCAGCGGCACCTTGGCCGGGCCGAAGACGGTGTTCATGGCCTCGGTGGTCGGGCTGGAGCCGTAGAAGGCGAGCAGGGCGAAAGCGTTTTTCTCGTTGATCAGCGCCTTGGTGTTGGCGACCGTGCGCTCGGTTTCGTAACCGTCGTCGAGGGCGACCAGCGACAGCTTGCGGCCGTTGATGCCGCCGACCTTGTTGACCTGGTTGAAATAGGCCTCGATGGTTTGCCGCATGTCGATCCCGTACGCACCGTTCGGGCCGGAGAAGGGGGAGGACATGCCGATCGTGATGCTGGTATCGGTGACCCCGGACTCGGCCCAGCTCAGCGTGGAAATGACCATTGCGCCAATGGCGGCCAGTCGCTTCAGGACATGCATGGTTAGTCTCCTCCCTTGTTTTAATCGTTTGATTCTAACAGTCATTCACGGCGAGAGGGAACGCGGCAAGGCCTGGATTCCGTTGAATTCCGGAATGCTACGGTGAGCCGGAAAAAATGGCCAAAAACGAAAAAACCCCGAGGCCGGAAATGTTCCGTGCCTCGGGGTTGATTGTGTCGCCGGTTGCCGGAGATTAATCGCCAAAGAATTCCTTGACCTTGTCCATCCAGGACTTGGAGCGGGGGTTGTGTTTGGCGCTGTTGTCCTTGCTCGACTCTTCCAGTTCGCGCAGCAGTTCCTTCTGGCGGTCGGTCAGGCTGACCGGCGTTTCGACCACGACGTGGCACATCAGGTCGCCGTGGGTGTGGCTGCGGACCCCCTTGATGCCCTTGCCGCGCAGGCGGAAGACGCGCCCCGACTGGGTTTCGGGCGGAATCTTGATGGCTGCGGCGCCGTCCAGGGTCGGGATTTCGATCTCGCCACCCAATGCGGCGGTGGTGAAGGAGATCGGCATCTCGCAATGCAGGTCGTTGTGATCGCGGGTGAAGACGGCGTGCTGCTTGAGGTGGATCTGCACGTAGAGATCGCCCGGCGGGCCGCCATTGACGCCATGCTCGCCTTCGCCCGAGAGACGGATGCGATCGCCTTCATCGACCCCGGCCGGAATCTTGACGGCCAGCGTCTTGTGCTGCTTGATGCGGCCGGCGCCGTCGCAGTGCTTGCACGGGTCGGCGATGAAGCGGCCGGTGCCGTGGCACTTGTGGCAGGTCTGCTGGATCGAGAAGAAGCCCTGTTGCAGGCGGACCTGGCCGGAGCCGCCGCAGGTCGGGCAGGTCTTCGGCTGGGTGCCGGGCTTGGCACCGGAGCCGTGGCAGGGCTCGCAGACTTCCATGGTCGGAATGCGAATCTTGGTTTCCGTGCCGTGGGCCGCCTGTTCGAGCGTGATTTCCAGGTTGTAGCGGAGGTCGGCGCCGCGGTAGATGTTGGAGCGGCCGCCGCCGCCACCGCCGCCCCGGCCGCCGAAGATTTCGTCGAAGATGCCGCCGAAGGCCTCGGCA
>CAIXSK010000069.1 GCA_903922075.1 uncultured beta proteobacterium
ACTTCCGTGCCGCCGGCAAGGTCCTCGAAGGCAAGTCGGACATCCCGACCCGCCTGTGGATCGCCCCGCCGACCAAGATGGATGCGCTGATCCTGACCGAAGAAGGCTACTACGGCGTCCTCGGCAAGTCCGGCGCCCGCATGGAAATGCCGGGCTGCTCGCTGTGCATGGGCAACCAGGCGCAGATCCGCAAGGGCTCGACGGCGATCTCCACCTCCACCCGCAACTTCCCGAACCGCCTCGGCATCGACACCCAGGTCTATCTCGGTTCCGCCGAACTGGCCGCCATGTGCGCGCTGGCCGGCCGCATCGTGACGGTGCCGGAATACATGGAGCAGATCAAGCTGGTGAACGCCAAGGCGGCTGAAGTCTATCGCTACATGAACTTCGACCAGATTCCGGAGTTCGTCGAGCAGGCCGCCACGGTCGAGATGTAAATTTCGATTTCGGCCGTTTTTTCCGGCCGACCGTAGCATTCCGAAAAAGCCCCCGTCGGGAAACCGGCGGGGGCTTTTTTTGGTCAACGGCGCCCGTCCGGTCTACACGCTCGAACAACGGCGCCAGATCGATCCCGAATATCTGGCCTACGAGAGCCTCAAGCCTGGTCACCGCGGTAGTGTCAGCCTGCTCATGACGTCACTCGAACTGATCGATCGACTGTCGTCCTGATCCCGCCTTCTGCCGCTGCGGGAGCTGTCGGTGGACGGTCGGGCAGAGCGGGAAATCGAGCCGCTGGCCCAGCCGACACCGGTCTACACATTCGATCAGCGCATCGTCTGGTAGGAACGAAGAAGACGAGACTTGAGGCTTATCGCGGAACGAGTCACGCCTGCAGGCTGAAGATCGGCCAAATGCACCTGATCTTCAGTCGTCGGGCGATGGTTCTCCTTGGTGAGCAGGGGTTCTGGCCGAAATTCTCATTTGACATATTACAAACGGCGCGCCAGTATCCCCTGTCTGAGCGGTGAATTTCCTATTCATTTCTTCCGACTGACGCTGCCCCCTTTGCGCCGATTTTCGAATTGCCATTGACCACGGAGAACAGTTCCATGCACTGTAGTCCCACCCCGCTTCTCCAACACCTGACGGCTGTGTCTAGGCTGGTAGTCGCTGCGTACTTTGTTATCGTGCCAATCGCGGCCTTTGCCCAAACGCAAGGTGGAACCGAAAAACTTGGTTCTTTGGGCGGGGGCGGGTCGACTGCCTCCGGCGTTTCCGCCGATGGTGCGGTGGTGGTGGGAAGTGCTGGGACGAGCGATGGATCCAGTCACGCCTTCCGATGGACCAGGGGCGAAGGGATGCTTGATCTTGGCACTCTTGGAGGAACGTACTCTCACGCTTACGGCGTTTCCGCCGATGGAACTGTCTTGATTGGCGCATCTACAACTTCTGGCAATGCCGCCACGCACGCCTTTCGCTGGACGAGCTTTGGCGGTATGGCCGACCTCGGGACCCTAGGCGGCGTCCACTCGGTGGCCTTGGGTGTTTCCTCCGATGGCGTAATGGTGGTGGGGCAGTCCGATACGGTTGGGAGTGGTGCCGTGCATCCCTTCCGTTGGACCAGCAGCGGTGGCATGGCTGACCTCGGCACCTTGGGCGGAACATTTGGGGGAGCCTACGGCGTTTCCGCCGACGGCGGGGTGGTGGTAGGTTTATCCAATACGGTTGGGGACGGCGCCACGCACCCCTTCCGTTGGACCGGTAGCGGTGGCATGGTTGACCTCGGTACCCTGGGTGGAACATTTGGTGGAGCTTACGGCGTTTCCGCCGACGGTACGGTGGTAGTGGGCGCATCCAGTACCGCTGGCGATGTTGCCGCACACGCTTTCCGGTGGACCAGTGGCGGCGGCATGGTCGACCTCGGCACCCTGGGTAGAACTGAATCGATAGCCAAAGGTGTTTCCGGGGATGGCGCGGTAGTAGTTGGGACCTCTTGGAATACCATTGGCGATGCTTATTCGCGCGCCTTCCGCTGGAGCAACGGGACAATGCAAAGCGTCGAAGACTGGTTGCGCGCCAACGGCGTTATTGTCCCGGAGGACATGACATCTAGCGCCTATGCCACCAACAGTGACGGCAGCGTCGTGGTTGGTGTGCGCGAGGATGGCTTTGCCTACATTGCCCGCGTAGCCAGTGTCGGTAGCGGCCTGGTGACGCTGGCCGACGTGCAGCAAAGCCTCGGCGCGGCCGCCGCCGGCGGCACCATGGCTTTGAGAACTGCCGACTTATCGATAAACGGTGCCCACAGCAGACCCCTGGCCCGTCGCGTGGAACCGGGAAAGAATGCCTTCTGGCTGGCCGGTGACTGGGGCAGGGATGATCATGGCGCCCGTTCCGGCAACCTCGGACTGGCGGAAGTCGGCGGCGGCAGGAACCTGGGGGCGGTGCAGTTCAATGTCTCCCTCGGGCAGACCTGGGCGAAGCAGGACCTGATCGTCAACGGCCGCGCCGAAACAGGAGGCACTTACCTCCTGGCTGAGGCGCTGGTGCCGGTTACCGGCCGGCTGTGGGCTACCTTCGGCGGCTACGGCCACCGGGGAGATGCCGATCTCAAGCGTGGCTACCTTAATGCAGGGACGCAAGATTTCTCCCGGGGCAAGCCGGATGTGGATACCTGGGGTGTGCGCGCCCGGCTGGACTGGGACAAGGCCTGGCGCGCCGCCGGCGCCGATTTCTCCCCCTATGCCGATCTTTCCTACAGCAAGGCGAAGCTGGAGGGCTACACCGAGACCGGCGGTGGCTTCCCGGCCCGCTTCGCCGCGCGCGGTGAAAAGTCCACCGAACTGCGCCTGGGCGCGAATGCCGAGTGGCCGCTTCGGGGAGACGCCAGGGTGGTCAGCCTAGTGGAGGCTGCGCACCGTTTCGAGAAGAACGGTGGGGGTTCCTCCGGGGAGGTGATCGGCTTGTTCGGCTTCGATCTTCCCGGCCGGGACAACCGGCGGGACTGGCTGCGTGCCGGCGTGGGGGTGGAAGGTACCATCGCCGGCGGCGCGGGCTCGCTCATGCTGAACGCCACCACCAAGGGCGAAGTGCCGAGCGTCTGGCTGGCGGCGAACTGGCAGAAGTCATTCTGATGGTGGGTGGGGCTCGTTGGCCGAGTGTAAGCGAAGGATTGCCTACGTCAATTTGTTACGCCAAGAATCTCGCAGAGCAACCCTTTGCTAAAGGAAAGTCGTAGTGCTTGAAGTCTATCGTGCCCAGGTTAACTAACTTGCCCCCTTAGATCCCGCCGCTGACCCTGTCCAAGCAACAGACCAATGAACTGGTCGCCATGTGCGCGCTAGCCAGCCCCATCGCAGGCCGCCACGGGCGAAATGTAAATTTCGATTTCGGCCAAAATATCCGGCCGACCGTAGCATTCTGAAAAAACCCCCGCCGGGAAAACCGGCGGGGGTTTTTTATTGTTGAATCGATTTCCCATGGCCTGAACGTGCGTTTAAGACTGCCGTTTGTGGCTGCTGAGGGCATCTGCGTTAGACTGCCGGACCCGCGCCCGCCAATCAATCTCCGATGAAACGTCCTGCCGCGTTGTTTGCCGCACTGTTCCTGCTTCTCCCCAACCTGGCATGGGCCATGTCGGTGGCTTTTATCAATCCGGGCAAATCGGATGAGATCTACTGGCTGACCGTGACCCGCGCCATGGAGGCGGCGGCGCAGGATCTCGGCATCAAACTCGAGGTTTTCTATGCCGAGCGGCAGCATCCGCGGGTCTTCGAGTTCGCCCGCGAAATTGCCGCTCGGCCGGCCGCGACGCGGCCGGATTACGTGGTGGCAACCAACGACTATGCCACCGGGCCGGAGCTGCTTCGTTTGCTCGACGCGGCCGGCATCAGGACATTTCTCACGCTGAGCGGCATTTCCGAACCGGCCGACCGGGTGCAGACCGGCATGCCGCGCGAGCGTTTCCGGGGCTGGCTGGGCTCGCTGGAGCCGCACGCCGAGGAGGCGGGCTATCTGACGGCCAAGGCGCTGATCGAGCGCGGGCGACAGGCCGGAGCGGCGCGTGCCAGGGACGGGCGCCTGCATCTGCTGGCGATCAGCGGCGACCGTTCGACGCCAACCTCGATCCGGCGCAGCGAAGGCATGCGCCGGGCGGTCAACGAAGCCGGGGATGTGGTCCTCGATCAGGAGGTCTATGGTGCCTGGAACCGGGAGAAGGCGGGCGAACAGAGCGAGTGGCTGTTCCAGCGTCATCCGCAGGCGCGCCTGGTCTGGGCCGGCAACGACTTGATGGCCTTCGGCGCCATGCAGGTCTGGGAGAGGCGCGGCGGCAAGCCGGGCCAGGATGCCTGGTTCAGCGGCATCAACACCTCGGCCGAGGCCATGCAGGCGATCAAGTCCGGGCGCCTGGAGGCGCTCTCCGGCGGACATTTCATCTGCGGCGCCTGGGCGCTGGTGATGCTCTACGACTACGAGCATGGCCGCGACTTTGCCGCGGTCGAAGGGCTGGAGTTGAATCAGTCGATGTTCACCCTGTTCTCGCCGGCGCGGGCAGACAGTTTCATCAAGCGTTTTGGTGACTTGCGCTTCGATAGCGTCGATTTTCGTCGCTTCAGCAAGGTGTTGAATCCCCGGTTGAAGCGCTACGACTTCAACTTCCGGCAGTTGCTGGATTAGGTCGGGAGTCCGGGTGATCCAGCCGCAATTCCGACCGATCGCGACGACCCTGATCCGCAGCGTGTTTTTGTGGGCGACGCTGTGCGCCCTGCTGATTGCCGCGATCCAGGCGGTCTATTCCTACCGCCATGTCGAGGATGAGTTCGAAATCGCCGTCCGGGAAATCGGCCAGAGCCACGTTCCGCTGCTCTCGGTCAGTATCTGGGACATCGAGCCGGATGCCGTGCGCCGTCAGGTCAATGACATCGCGGCCCGGCCGCAGATCGGTTTCGTGCGCCTGACCGTGGCCACCGGCCAGGTTTTTACGGCCGGTGATACCGCGCTGGCCGGCCTGACGCCGCGGCGTTTCGAGATTCCGCCGCCGGCCCGCCCGGTGGGGGTGATCGGGCAACTGGAAATCGTCGAGAATCCGCGGGCCTTCTACCGCGAACTGCTCAACACGGTCGGCATCGCGGTGGTCGGCTATGGCGCGCTGACGCTGCTCATCTGCGCGCTGATCGCCTATCTGCTGAAACGCCAACTGGAGCGCCCCTTGCGCCGGGTCGCGCAGTTCGCCGCCGAACTGACTCCGGATCGCCTGACCGTGCCGCTTGAGCTTGAACGCGCCCCCGGGCATGGCCGGGACGAAATCGACCTGGTCGTCGAAGGTTTTTCGGTGCTGCGTTCCGGCATCAACAGCCACATCGCCAACCTCGACGAGCTCGTGGCGCAACGGACGATCGAACTGGAGTCGGCGCTGGCGTCGATCCGCCGGCTGTCCACGCTGGACCCGCTGACCGGCTGTTTCAACCGGCGATATTTCAACGAGCGGATCCAGCAGGAACTGGATCGGGCGATGCGCTACCAGCGCGCCCTGTCCGTGGTTTTTTGCGACATCGATCATTTCAAGCAGATCAACGACAGTTGCGGCCATCTGGTCGGCGACGAGGTGCTGCAGGAAGCCGCCGAATGCTTCTGCCGGGAGGTGCGCGCCCACGTGGACTGGGTGGCGCGCTACGGGGGCGAGGAATTCGTCATCGTCCTGCCGGAAACCGCGCTACCGTCCGCTGTCGCGATGGCCGAACGCCTGCGTCTGGCACTGACCGCCAGCCTGGCCAAGGTGCTGCCGGCCATGCCGGTGACCGCCAGCTTCGGCGTCACCCAGCATGTCCCCGGCGAAACCGCCCAGAACCTGCTGCAGCGGGCCGACGGCCTGCTTTACGAAGCCAAGGACGCTGGACGCAACCGGACGCTGCCGGCGTTGTAGGACGGGGGTCTTCGGGTTTGAAAAATCGGTGTTTTTTGCCGCCGACCGTAGCATTGGCCAGGGCCGGTCAGGATTTTTCAAAAAACGCGAAAATCGACAAAACGACTTGAATTTGCTACTACTTTCTGCTTAGATACTGTCTGGCCGATTTCCCGGCAGCATCGTCCGGAGCAGCATGAACAAGTTCCTTCTCGACCGCCGTTACTGGCTTGTCCCACTCGCCTTGTGGAGCGCGATCGTGGTGGCCTCGCTGGGCTGGAACCTGTTCGTGATCCAGCGCCAGGTGCTTGAGTTGAGCACCAGCCAGGGCCGCGAGGTGTTCCACATGATGGACGCCATGCGCCTGTGGAATGCCCGGCACGGCGGCGTCTATGCCAAGCTGACCGAGGACACGCCGTCGAATCCCTATCTCGACGTGCCCGACCGCGACGTCGAAACCCGCGACGGGGTCCGCCTGACTCTGCTCAACCCGGCCTACATGACGCGCCAGGTGGCCGCCACGGTCCGCGAACTGACCGGTGTCCAGGTTCATATGACCAGCCTCAAGCCGATCAATCCGGGCAACCGGGCCGATCCCTGGGAAACCGCCGCGCTGCAGGATTTCGAACGGGGCGGCAAGGATAAGGCCGAACTGGTCGAGATGGCGGGGCGGACCTACGCCCGTTTCATGGCGCCGCTGGTCACCCGGCAGGCCTGCCTGGAGTGTCACGCCAAGCAGGGTTACAAGGTCGGCGATATCCGGGGTGGCATCAGCATCACCCTCGATACCGCGCCCTTTGCCGAACCGCTGCGCCTGCAGAAGCGCAATTCGGTGCTGGTGCACCTGGTTGGCTGGTTGCTGGTCGCGGCGCTGACGCTGTTTGCGCTGGCCCGCTGGCGCGAACAGGTGCTCGCCCTGGGGCGGGCCAAGGACGAGCAGGAAGCCCTGGTCGAATTGCGCACCGGCGAATTGCGCCGGGAAGTCGTCGAGCGCCGGCAAGCGGAGACCCGCCTGCGCCTGCTGATGGATGCCTCGGGCAACGGCATTTTCGGCCTGGCCGCCAATGGCGTCTGTACTTTCATCAACCCGGTGGCCCTGCGCCTGCTCGGGCTGGACCAGGCCGCGGCCATGCTCGGGCGCCCGATCCTCGACCTGGTCACCCCGGATGCGGCGCGCGACCAGGGCTTGCATGAGGCCTTGCGCCAGGGACTGAGCCTGCACAGCGACGACTGTGTTTTTGCCCGGGAGGACGGCAGCACCTTCCATGTCGAAATCCGTCTCGATCCGATCGACGGCGATGATGGCGCCGCCGGCGCGGTCGTCAATTTTGCCGACATCACCGAGCGCAAGGCGGCGGAAGCCAGCATCTGGCACCAGGCCAATTACGATGCCCTGACCGGTCTGGCCAACCGCCGCCTGCTCAGCCACCGGCTCGACCAGATGATTACCGATGCCCGGCGTAGCCGGGAGATCATTGCGCTGCTTTTCGTCGATCTCGATGGCTTCAAGGCTGTCAATGACGCCTACGGCCACGAAGCCGGCGACTACGTGTTGCGCGAAACGGCCTTGCGCCTGCAGGCCGGGACGCGCGAGAGTGACCTGGTGGCCCGCCTGGCCGGCGACGAGTTCCTGGTCGTGCTGCGCTACCTGGGGAGCCGGGAGCATGCCGGCGCGGTCGCCGGCAAACTGATCGACCTGCTGGCCAGGCCTTGCCTGTTCAAGGACCACGAATTGCGGGTGTCGGCCAGCCTGGGCATCGGCATCTACCCGGACGACGGAGGGCAGGCCGGCGAGCTGGTCAAAAACGCCGACCTCGCCATGTACCGGGCCAAGCAGGCGGGCAAGGACACCTACCGCTACTACGCCGGCGGCCGCTACCTGGAATGCTGGCAGCCGGCCAGCTGATCCCGGCCAGCGGTGGGACCGCTTTTGCCCCGCCGGACGAGCCGACCGTAGCATTTGCCCCGTTCTCCCGGCCAGCCGGCGGAACGGGAAAGCGCGCTCAGGCCGCCGCGGTCAGGCTGGCCGTGTCGGGCGCGACGACGGCGAACAGGTCGGCCAGGGCGGCGAGGCTGGCTTGTTGCAGCGCGGCAGCGGGGACTGTCTGGCCATCCGGGCCCGGCAGGTCGCGGGTCGCGGTGGCGGCGGCGACCACGGTCGGTGAGAAACCCAGATTGAAAGCGCCGCGGGTCGTCGAATTGACGCACATGTGGGTCATGAAGCCGGCAATGACCAGTTGGGTCCGGCCGCTGGCCTTGAGTTGCGCCTCCAGATCGGTGCCGACGAAGGAATTCGGGTAGTTCTTGACGATCACCTGCTCACCGGCGGCCGGCGCGACCTTGTCGGCGATGGCGCCGATCGGCTGGCGGATGTCGTAGGGCGAGCCGGGGCCGGCATCGTGCTGGATGTGAAAGACCGGAACGCCCAGCCGACGGGCAGCGGCGAGCAGGCGGGCGGCTTCGTCGAGGGCCGCCTCGACGCCGCTGAGGGCCATGACCCCCTGGCGGTAGGTGTTCTGGCAGTCGATCAGGACCAAGGCGCTGTCGGCCAGCGGCGGCGGAGTATCGGGCAGTCCGACGATATTGCGCAAGGTGGTGGGCTTCGGCATGATGCGGTCTCCTGCTTGAGTGGGAATTCACGGAGCATACGGCGCATGGCGGACAGGCGGAATGGATAAACTTGCAGCGCTGCCGGGCAATTTTGCCGCGGCACCGGACTGGAACGACGTGCGCTACGCCGTGCTGCTGGCGCGCTGCGGCTCGCTGGCCGCCGCCGCCCGCCAGCTCGGGGTCGATCAGACGACGGTCTCCCGTCGCCTGCGGGTGCTCGAAGCCGACCTCGGCACGCCCTTGTTCGAGCGCCTTAAAGGCGTCCTGACGCCGACGCCGGCCGGCCGCATCGTGGTCGAACGCGGGCAGCGCATGGAGCAGGAGATGGCGGCGCTCTGCCATCTGGTCGCCGACAGCCACTCCCAGATCGAGGGGACGATCCGCATCACCGCTGTGGACGCCCTGATTTCCCACTACCTGGCCCGCCACCTGGCTGAATTGCGTGGCCGTTATCCGGGACTGGCGGTGGAATTCATTGCCAGCAGCCGGCGTCTTGATCTGAGCCGCCGCGAAGCCGACATCGCCATCCGCCTGGCCCGGCCGGTTGAAGGCGATTATGTCGTGCGCCGCCTCGGCCAGCTGGCCTACGGCATCTACGGTGCGGCGCATCGGGAGGCGCCGGCGACCTGGGCCGACAGCTCGTGGGTGGCCTACGAACATGCGCTGGACCAAGTGCCGGAAATGCGTTGGCTGGCCGACAATGTCGGCCACCAGCAGGTGGCCTTCCGCTGCAACAACATGGACGCGCTGGCCACGGCGGTGGCCGACGGGCTCGGCCTGGGCATCCTGCCCCGCTTCCTCGGCGAGCGACAGGCCGGCCTCCGCTGCCTGTCCGGTTCGGCGCCGGTGCTGACGCGGGAAATGTGGCTGACCCTGCCGCGGGAATTGCGTGAAATTCCCCGCGTTCGCGCCGTCGGCGACTGGCTGGTGCAGCGCTTTACCGGCGACGCGGCAATTTTCGGGTGAGCGGGTGCCGGCGCTGCATCCGGCTGCCGTTGCCGGAGCGGGGTTAACCGCGAAAGCGGAGGCGTTTTCGATTTTGGCCATTTTTTGCCGCTGACCGTAGCATTGCTCGGCGCCGCCACCGTGCCACCCGGGCCGCTGACTTTTTCGGCAATCGATGCTTCAGTGACGATACGTCGTCGCCCCATGGTCGTGAAAAATGGCATGATGCAAGTGCGTACGAGGGCTTGCCCGACCGGAACCATCCACCGGCATGCCCGCGGGCACAAAAACCAATAAAAATTGCGGTATCAAGGGGAAGCAGCATGGAACTGATCATTGCTGTGCTGGTGTTGTTGACCATCCTGGGCTGGTCGCTGGCCTGGCGCGGGTGGCAGCAGGCCCGGCACATGACCGAACAGGAGGAGCGATCGCGGGCCTATGCCCGGATGTCGTCCGACTGGTACTGGGAGCAGGACGCGCAACTGCATTTCACCTGGCTGTCCGGCGGCATTCTCGACAAGGCCGGCGTTGATCCCGAGCGCTTCTATGGCCGCACCCGGCAGGAAATGCTGGCCGGCAGCATGACGGACGAAGCTGCCGCGATGTTTGACGAGCACCAGAAAGTTCTGGACAGTCGCCAGCCCTTCCAGGATTTCGAATACCCCATCGTCAACGCGACCGGCCAGGTCAGCTACGTCAGCGTCAGCGGCGAACCCATTTTCGATCGGCAGGGGCGCTTCATGGGCTATCGCGGCACCGGCAAGGACGTTACCGAACGCTACCGCATCCAGGCGGCAATGCAGCACATGGCCCAGTACGACGGCCTGACCGCCTTGCCCAACCGCAAGCTGTTCCTTGACCGGCTCGGCCAGGCCATCGAACTGGCCCGGCGCGGCGGCACCAGCCTGGCGCTGCTCTATTTCGATCTCGACCGTTTCAAGCCAGTCAACGACCTTTGGGGCCACGAGGCCGGCGATCTGCTACTGAAGGAAGTCGCCGAGCGCGTGCTGGAAATCGTCCGCAAATCGGATACTGTCGCCCGTTTTGGTGGCGACGAGTTCGTCATCCTGCTCCAGGGCATAGGCCTGCGGGAAAACGCCGGCTGGGTTGCCGCCGAGCTGCGGGAGGCCCTGGCCTATCCGTTCGTCGTCGAAGGAGTCATGGAAGAACTCCGCATCGGGGCCAGCATCGGCATTGCCTACTACCCCGAAGATGCGCTGACCGGCGATGAATTGATCCGTTTGGCCGATGCCCGGATGTACCTCGACAAGGCGAAGCAGAGCCCGGCCGCGGCGGCCGGGCGGTAACCCGGAATGTGTTGCAGCTGCCAGGACCGATGAGTATGGCAGCGGTTTACACCTTGCGCAGGTAGCAGGCCTTGAGCAGCATCTGGCCGACGTCGGTCTTGCAGTCGACTTCGTGGTCGCCGTCGACGATGCGGATGCCCTTGATCTTGCTGCCCTGCTTGAGTGTGGTCGACGTGCCCTTGACCTTCAGATCCTTGATCACGACGACCGAGTCGCCGCTTTGCAGCACGTTGCCGTTGGCGTCCTTGACGATGCGCTCGCCTTCTTCCTCGGCCGCCGCTGCGGTCTGCGGCCATTCGAAGCCGCAGTCGGCGCAGACGTAGTTGGCGCCATCCGGGTAGGTGTTTTCAAGGGTGCATTGAGGGCAGGCGGGGGTGGCGGACATGATGTTCTCCCTGGGTCTTGTTATCGGAAAGGGCGCCATGTTACGCCCTGGCGCCGTTTCAGACGACCGGAATCTTGGCCAGGAAACGGTCGAGCTGGTTGGCGAAAGCCTGCCGGTCGGCCTGGCTGAAGGCGTTCGGCCCGCCGGTCTCGACCCCGGCACTGCGCAACTCCTCCATGAAATTGCGCATGCTCAGGCGTTCCTGGATGGTTGCCGTGGTGTATAGCTCGCCGCGCGGATTCAGCGCGTGGGCACCGCGTTCGATGACCAGCGAGGCGAGCGGAATGTCAGCGGTGACGACCAGATCGCCCGCCGCCAACTGGTCGACGATGTGCGCGTCGGCGACATCGAAACCGCGCGGCACCTGGATGGCACGGATGAAGCGCGAGGGCGGCGTGCGCAGCATCTGGTTGGCGACCAGGATGGTCTCGATCTGCCGCCGCTCGGCGGCGCGATAGATAATTTCCTTGATCACGCCGGGGCAGGCGTCGGCATCGACCCAGATTCTGAGGTTGGCCGCCATCAGACGACGTGGATGTCGGCGGCCAGCAGTTGCGGGTGCGAGGCGCTGCCGAACTGGGCGATTTCCAGGGCACTGGCGGCACCGCTGCCGTCGCTGTCGTAGTAGAGGATGCCGTTGCTGCTGTTGTAGATGATGAAGTCGTCGGCATCGATGGCGCCAGTTCCGACGACGAACTGGCTGTCGGCCAACGAGCCAATGCTCAGGGCCGCGAAAATGCCGTCGTCGAACTGGAGGCTGTCCAGCCCGTGGGTGAAATCCTTGACCAGATCGCGCCCGCCGGCCACCAGCGGGACATTGAAACAAAAGAGGTCGGCGCCGGCTCCGCCGGTCAGCGTGTCGGCGCCGATCCCGCCGATCAGCGTGTCGTTGCCAGCGCCACCACTCAGGGCGTTGTTGGCATCGTTGCCGATCAGGGTATTGTCCAGCTTGTTGCCTTTCAGGTTGAGGAGGGTGCTCGCGGTATCCGAGGCGTCCAGTATCTCCAAATTGGCGCCCAGCGTCAGCGTGGCGAAGCTGGCTTGCGCCGCATTGCCGCCGCGCAGGACCAGGGTATCGTTGCCGGCGCCGGCCGCTTCGGTCAGCTTGTCTTCCAGGCGGTTGGTGGCGGTCAGGTCGACCACATAAGTGTCGTCGCCCAGGCCGCCGATCAGTTTGTCGGCGGCGAGGCCGCCATCGAGCGTATTGTTGCCGGTGTTGCCGGTCAGCGTGTTCTTCAATGCGTTGCCGCTGGCGTCGATGGCCGCATTGCCCAGCAGGGTCAGCTTTTCCAGATTGTCGCCGAGCGTCCAGGTGGCGCTGCTCAGGACGCTGTCGATTTCCTTGGCCAGCGTCGAGGTTTCGACGATCGTGTCGCCGGCGTCGACGACGTAGGTGTCCTTGCCGGCGCCGCCGGTCAGGGTGTCGGCGCCGCTGCCGCCTTCCAGCCGGTTGGCCGCAGCGTTGCCCTGCAGTTCGTTGTCCAGGCCGTTGCCGACCAGGTTCATCTTGCTCTTCGATGCGAGGACGGCATTTTCAATATTGTCGCCCAGCGTATAGGTCAGGCCGGTCTTGGCGATATTCAGGCTGATGCTGTCGTCGCCTGCATCAGCGGCTTCGACGATGACGTCCAGGATGTTGTCGACGAAATAAAGGTCGTCGCCAAGCTCGCCGTACATCGTGTCGGCACCTGCCTTGCCGTCGAGGGTATCGTTGCCGGCACCGCCGTGGATGGTCGTTGCCGCGGCATTGCCGAGCAGCGTGTTGTCGCCGTCGTTGCCGATCAGGGTGAAGTCGCCGTTGCCGGAAATCCGGATGTTTTCGAGATTGGGCAGAGCGGTAAGGTCGAGGACGACAACGGCACCGGAAAAGGCGGCGACGATGGTGTCCGTCCCTTCCCCTGCGTCTTCCGTCAGGCTGTCGATTTCGGAAGCCCGGTCGATGACGTAGGTGTCATTGCCGGCGTCGCCGGCGAAACTGTCGCTGCCAGCGTTACCGGTCAAGGTATTGTCAGCATCGTTGCCGATCAGTAAATCGTCGCCGCTACCGCCGGTGGCGTTCTCGATGATCGCCCCATAGGCGATCCAGATATTGTCGATGGCGTGAGAGTGGTTGCCGCTATCGATGGCATAGACCTGCGTGCCGAGATTCGAGCCGCCCGCGACCCCGGCGTGCAGATCGATCACGCCGCCGGTCGACGAGGCGTAAGCAATCGTGTCGGTGCCGCCGGCATCCCAGATGGTCATGTGATAGCTGCCGCTCTGGATGAAATTGTAGGTCGTGTCGCCTGAGTTGAAGCTGGTGTTGGCGCCATAGAGCGCCTGGGCGGCGGCAATGTCGAGAACCATTGGCGTGGTTGGCTCGTAGGTCAGGTAAGAACCCAAGTCACCTGTATAGGACGAGTAGCTCATCACGGTGTAGGACGTGGTGTCCAGTTCCACCGGGAGAACGGCACTGGTCAGCCACTCATCATCGAAAGGATGCTTGAGACCCAGGGCATGCCCGATTTCATGCACGACGGTCAAATACTCGTAGGACCCCGCGCTCCACTCGTTGCTATATGAGCTGCTGTTCGCGTTGAACCAGACGTCACCAGAGGATGCGCCGCCGAACGGGTAATAGGCCCAAGCCTGGGCATCGTAGGGCAGCGTCGCATAGGCGAAGCGCAGGTCGCCGACGACAGAGGCGTTGTCGGCAATCTGGGTGAACCGCAGATCGGCGACATTGGCCCAACTGGCCAGGGCCTTCTGCACGGCACTCATGTCGCTGGGGCTGAGCGCGCCGAAACCCGCCGTCCACGGTTCGGTGCCATCCGGGTAGCCATCCTCCTCGGCGGTGGACCAGGAGGCCGAGAAGCTCGGGTAGCTGTAGGTGAGCGTGGATGACTCCCACTGGACGCCGGAAATCAGCGCATCGACCAGGTCGTCGCCGGTCAGCGCGGAATAAATGAAATTGGAACCAGTCGTTGGGCTAGGCATTAGACCGTACTCCGAAGCCATCAGGCTTGATTGGGATGTTGGTGGATCCGTCGGGCATCGAGCCAGCGGAAGGTGTCGGCAACAAAAGGATCATTTTCCTACGGTCGCCGCCGGAATTGGCGAAAATTCAGCCGGTACCCAGGCGTAGCCCTTGGGCTCCTTGCGGACGTGGCCGAGACCGAGACCAGGGAAGGGCAGGTGCATGCCGGCGTGCAGTTCGTGGTCGCTGTCGAAGTTCTTCCAGCGGCCGGCGGCGAGAGCCAGATGGCGGAGCGGGGTGCCAATGAGCTTGAAGGACATGGGTTCTCCGGGTAGGAAAAATGCCGAGAATCGAGTTGGCCTGGCGTCGCCTGCAAGCGCCGTTCTTGTGCCAAACGCATATATTGCCATGGCTTTGTCGGTTGACAAATGCATGTCTGCTGCCGTTTCATGCAGAAATTCCTGAGCTTTGTCCGCCAGCCGCCAGTCCGGCGCTGCATTTGCCACAATTGCACGGAGAAAACCATGCTCCAAGAGCGTACCCGTTGTCGAATCCTGCCGCTTTGCGTGGTGGCCTTTCTGGCTCTCCAAAACGCGACGGTATTGGCCCAGGCTGCCGACAAGTTGCCGCCGGCACCGGATTTCCGTGGTGAAATCCGGCGCGCTCCGGATGGTCGTTTGACGGCTGTCCCCGAAAAATCGACGTCGGTACCGGCGGCCGACTTGCCGGCGACCATGGTGGTCGGCCCCGGCGAGAAGGTGAGCAGCATTACCGAGGCCGCCCGGCTGGCACGGGACGGCGAGGTGATCGAGATCCGCGCCGGCGAATACCGCGCCCAGCCGGCGATCTGGACGCAGGACAGGCTGGTCATCCGCGGTGCCGGCGCCCGCCCGGTCATGCTGGCCGACGGGACCAGCGCCGAGGACAAGGCGATCTGGGTGGTGCGCGGCGGCAAGGTGACGATCCGCAACATCGAGTTTCGCGGCGCGCGGGTGGCGGATGGCAACGGCGCCGGCATTCGTTTCGAAAAGGGCGAGCTGAGTGTTCGCGACTGCGCCTTTTTCGACAACGAGATGGGGCTGCTGACGGCCAACCTGCCAGACCTGAAGCTGGAGGTGATCGACAGCGAATTCGGCAATGCGCCCCGGCATAAGGGGAGCCTGCACCAC
>CAIXSK010000070.1 GCA_903922075.1 uncultured beta proteobacterium
ATCTCCAGAAAGCGATCGCCCAATGACCACCTTCCTCAGCGATAGCGAACATCCCCACGACGTCAAGGCGCCGCCCAAGTCGGCCCGCCGCCGGGCCCGCGAATTCGTCCTCCAGGGCCTCTACCAGTGGCGCGTCGGCGGTGCCGACGAGGCCGCCATCGAAGCCTACGCCCCGGAAATGGAAGGCTTCGCCAAGGCCGACCGCGAATTCTTCGTCGGCACGCTGCGCGGCGTCATCGCCCAGAATGAAAAACTGGTCGAGCAGATTTCGACCCACATCGACCGCCCGTTCACCGAACTGTCGCCGGTCGAAGCCTGTATCCTGATGCTCGGCAGCTTCGAGATGCTCAACCATCCCGAAACGCCCTACCGCGTGATCATCAACGAAGCCATCGAGCTGACCAAGGCCTTCGGCGGCACCGACGGTCACAAGTACGTCAACGGCGTGCTCGACAAGGTCGCCGGCGTGCTGCGCCCGACCGAAGTGGCGGCGCGCAAGAAAGCCAAGTAACGGAAATGCCGGGCGAATTCGCGCTGATCGACAAGTACTTCGCCCGGCCCACCCCATCGGCCGTGCTCGGCCCCGGCGACGACTGCGCCCTGCTCCAGCCGACGCCCGGCAAGCAACTGGCGGTGACCACCGACATGCTGGTCGCCGGCACCCATTTCCTGCCCGACACCAATCCCCGGAACCTCGGCTGGAAGGCGCTCGCCGTCAATCTCTCCGACCTCGCCGCAATGGGCGCCCAGCCGCGCTGGGTGACGCTGGCCGGCGCGCTGCCGACGGTCGATGAGGCGTGGATCGCCCAGTTCGCCGAAGGTTTCTTCGCCTGCGCTGCCGAATACGGCGTCGATGTCGTCGGCGGCGACACCACCAAGGGTCCGCTGAACCTCTGCATCACGGCGATGGGTGAAGTCGAGCCCGGCCAGGCGCTGCGCCGCGACGACGCCAAAGCCGGCGACCAGATCTGGGTTTCCGGCCGCCCCGGCCTGGCCAGCCTTGGCCTCGCCCACCTGCAAGGCAGGATCAAGCTGCCCGAACCGTGGCCGCGCCTGTGCGTCGCCGCCCTCGAAAAGCCCCGCCCGCGCGTCGCCCTTGGCCTGGCGC
This sequence comes from uncultured beta proteobacterium, assembly GCA_903922075.1. GTDB lineage: Bacteria > Pseudomonadota > Gammaproteobacteria > Burkholderiales > Rhodocyclaceae > Azonexus. Next base: position 1,109 of record CAIXSK010000070.1, read on the forward strand.
TGAACGGCATTGCCTCCGCCGCCATCGACGTTTCCGATGGCCTCTTGGCCGACCTTGGCCACATCGCCGAACGCTCCGCCTGCGCCGCCTCGGTCAAGCTGGTCCAGCTGCCGCACCTGCGCGACCTGGCCGGCAGCGGCGACAGCTACGACGCCGACCTGCGCCGCTTCGCCCTCGACTGCCAGCTAGCTGGCGGGGACGACTACGAACTGTGCTTCACCGCGCCCGGCACGCAGAGCCTGGCCATCGCGCAGATCGCCGCCCGCCTCGAACTGCCGCTGTGGAATATCGGCGAGATGACCGCCGGCCCGGCCGGCAACGTCAGCGTCTTCGACCCGGACGGCAAGCCCGTCGAATTCGCGCGCAAGGGATACGACCATTTTGGCCACCAAGCCTAGCCTCAAGCTGCTGCTCGCCCACCCGGCGCACTTCTTCGCGCTCGGCTGCGGCAGCGGCCTGGCCCCCAAGGCGCCGGGCACCTTCGGCACGCTGTTCGCGTGGGCCAGCTTCGCGCTGTTCCACCACCATTTTTCCGAATTTGGCCTTTTTTTGCTGCTCACCGTAGCATTCTTCGCCGGCATCTGGTTCATCGACGTCACCGGCCGCGCCTTGGGCGACCCCGACCACGGCAGCATCGTCTGGGACGAAATCGTCCCCTTCTGGCTGGTCCTGTTCATGACGCCGGACACCTTCTTCTGGCAACTGGCCGCCTTCATGCTGTTCCGCTACTTCGACATCACCAAGCCCCAGCCGGCCCGTTATTTCGACGAACACGTCAAGAACGGCTTCGGCGTCATGGCCGACGACCTGATCGCCGCCGGCTACACCCTGCTCTGCCTCGCCCTGCTCAAGATCGTCCTGACCTGACGGCCGCAACAGGCATAGAATGAAGGCGTGCCTAACAAGGGAGCCTCATCATGAGCCACAAGCACGCCCACCTGATGCGCAGCATCTTCCAGGACCCGCCCTCGGCGAATATCCACTGGCGGGAAATCGAATCCCTGCTCAACCACCTCGGCGCCGACGTAGAACCCTCGCACGGCGCCCGCTTCAAGATCACGCTGAACAAGGTCGAAGCCTTCCTGCACCACCCGCACAACAGCAGCACCTGCAGCAAGAACGACATCAAGGCCATCCGCGACGTGCTGACCCACGCTGGAGTGACGCTGTCGTCGTATGAGGCGGGAGAGGCCTAAAGCTTGCCGACCATCAAGTATTTATTGGGAAAATTCGTGAGAAATTTTGGGCCAAATGGCCTCCCACCACGAGAAATCGACCAAAAAACAAAAAAGCCACCGAGAACGGTGGCTTTTTCTTGAATCACTGGCGCGCCCGGCGCGATTCGAACGCACGACCCCTGCCTTCGGAGGGCAGTACTCTATCCAGCTGAGCTACGGGCGCTTGGGAGGTCGCATTCTACTCCCGGGAGTCCCTTGCGTCCATGTTGGCGGGCAGTTTAAGATTGTCACAATTAATAATTATGCATAAAACAACAGGCCAAACATGCCAACCAGCCGCGAACTATCCACTGACGACATCCAGAAGGTGATGTCGACCGTCGACATCCCGACTTGCCCGGCCAGCGTGACCGATGCGATGAAGGAGGCGCAGAAGGACGAGCCGGACCTCAAGCGCTTGTCCGACATCATCAACAGCGACGCCGGCTTGTCGGTCGCCGCATTGAAGTTGGCCAACTCGCCGCTGTTCGGCGTCGGCAACCCGGTCTACAGCGTGCGCAAGGCGGTCGACCGCCTGGGCATCAAGAACGTCGTCTGCGTCGTCGTCGCTTCGGCCCTGCGCGCCAGCATCACCGGCCTGCCGGCGGCTTGGCTGGAGAGTTTCTGGAAGCGCACCACGCTGGTTTCGATCATCGCCAGCCTGATCGCCCGCCGCCAGTACGGAATTTCGCCGGATGCGGCCTATACCTACGCGCTGTTCCACGATGCGGCGATTCCTTTGATGATGCGCCGCTTCCCGAACTACGGCGAGTTGCTGGACAACTGCCAGCGCGAGGCTTCGATGCTGGTCGTCGCGGAAGAGAGCTTTTTTCCCTGCACCCACCCGATCGTCGGCTCGCTGCTGGTCCGCAACTGGGGTTTGCCGTCCATTCTAGGGCTGGCCATCCGCTTCCACCACGACCGCGAGGCCTACGATCTGCCGGATCGCACGCTGCCCGGTGGCGCCGTTTCGCTGATCGCCGTGACCCATGTCGCCGAGCGCCTGCTTGGCGAGCATTTGAACGAGGTGGATATCGAAGTCGGTAGTGAGCTGTTTGATCGGGCTTGTGATTTCCTCGGGCTTTCGGTCGACGATCTCGACCGGCTGCGCACGCAGGTGACCAGCGCCGTCGAAAACGCCGACGCTTAAGCCGACACCTAGGCCGGCGCTCAGTCGAAGAAGCTGCGCGCCGCCTCGAAGCGCTGCGCGTAGTAGCTGTCGCTCAGCCGGTCGATGCGGACGCGGCCGTTGGTCGAGGGGGCATGGATGAAGCGCGTGTCGCCGATGTAGATGCCGACGTGCGATAACGAGCGATTCAACGTGTTGAAGAAGACCAGGTCGCCGGGACGCAGTTCGTCACGAGGAATCGGCCGGCCGTTGCGGGCGATGTCGGCGGCGCTGCCGGCAAGCTTGAGTCCGGCCGCCCGGCCGTAGATGTAGCTGACCATGCCGCTGCAATCGAGCCCGGCCTCCGGGTTCTTGCCGCCGAAACGGTAGCCGGTGTCGATCAGCCCCATGGCATACATGACCACCTCGTAACCCTTCTCGCTGAGCGGGCGCGAGGCTTGCGGTATAGTTCCCATCGATGCTTCGGGGCGCGGCGCCGGGCCGCTGCAGGCAGCGAGCAGCAGGGCCGAGACGATCATGGTGAGCAGGACGGTGACGCGCATTCTTCCAGGCTTTTTTCGGGAAACATCGGGTAACTTACCGTTTCCCCAGGATTTTTCAAGATCATGAATCTCTCGAACCCGCAAATGCTACGGTCGGCCGTAAAAATTGGCCAAAATTGGAATGCCGCCGACGACGGCGCCACCTTCGCCGTGATCAACCCGGCCACTGGCGAAACGCTGGGCGAGGTGCCGCTCTGCGGGGCCACCGAAACCCGCCGCGCCATCGACGCCGCCAACGCTGCCTGGCCGGCCTGGCGGGCGCTGACGGCACGCCAGCGGGGGCAATTGCTGCGCACCTGGTTCGAGCTGATCGTCGCCAACGCCGAGGATCTCGCCCGGCTGATCACCGCCGAATGCGGCAAGCCGCTGGCCGAAGCCCGCGGCGAGGTGGCCTACGGCGCTTCGTTCAGCGAGTGGTTTGCCGAGGCAGGCAAGCGCACCGACGGCGAGAGCAGCCCGAGCCCCGCCGCCAACACGCGCCTCTTGGTCATCAAGCAGCCGGTCGGCGTCTGCGCGGCGATCACGCCGTGGAATTTCCCGCTCGCCATGATCACCCGCAAGGTTGCCCCGGCGCTGGCAGCCGGCTGCCCGGTGGTGGTCAAGCCGGCCGAGGCGACACCTTTGACCGCACTGGCGCTGGCCGTGCTGGCCGAGCAGGCGGGCCTGCCGCCCGGCGTCTTCAACGTGCTGACCGGCAATCCGGCCGCCATCGGCGGCGAGCTGTGCGCCAACCCGGTCGTCCGCAAGCTGTCGTTCACCGGCTCGACGGCGGTTGGCCGGCTGCTGATGGCGCAATGCGCGCCGACCATCAAGAAGCTGTCGCTGGAGTTGGGCGGCAACGCGCCTTTCATCGTCTTCGACGACGCCGACCTCGATGCCGCGGTCGACGGCGCGCTGGTCGCCAAATACCGCAACACCGGCCAGACCTGCGTCTGCGCCAACCGCTTCCTGGTCCAGGCCGGCATCTACGATCGATTCGCCGCCCGCTTTGCCGAGAAGGTGCGCGGTCTGAAAGTCGGCGACGGCAGCGAAGCCGGCGTCGCCCAGGGGCCGCTGATCAACGCCGCCGGGCTGGCCAAGGTCGAGGCGCATGTTGCCGACGCGCTGGCCAAGGGTGCCCGCGTGCTGTGCGGCGGCGCCCGCCACGAACGCGGCGGCAACTTCTTCCAGCCGACCGTGCTGGCCGACGTGACGCCGACGATGCAGGTCGCCCGCGAGGAAACCTTCGGGCCGGTGGCGCCGCTGTTCCGCTTCACGACCGAAGCCGAGGCCGTGGCGATGGCCAACGACACCGAGTTCGGGCTGGCCGCCTATTTCTTCAGCCGCGATGTCGGCCGCAGCTGGCGGGTCGGCGAGGCGCTGGAATACGGCATGGTCGGCATCAACAGCGGACTGATTTCGACCGAGGTGGCGCCCTTCGGCGGCATCAAGCAGTCCGGCCTCGGCCGCGAGGGATCGAAATACGGCATCGAGGAATACCTCGAAATCAAATATCTCTGTTTCAACGTTCAATGATGAAGTTCATTCTGCTTGCCCTGATTGTCGGCGGTCTGTGGCTTGCCTGGCGCAACTGGCGGCGCGCCGGCCGGGCCAATTTCATCGCCGGCTTTCCGTTGCGCGAACGTCTGGAACGCCGCCTGGCGGCACGCCGGCCGGAACTCGACGAGGCCCAGCGCCACGAGGTATGCGAAGCGCTGCGCGACTACTTTCTGATCTGCAACGCTGCCGGTCGGCGCATGGTGGCAATGCCTTCCCAGGCAGCCGATGATGCCTGGCACGAGTTCATCCTGTTCACGCGGCAATACGACAGTTTTTGCAGCCGGGCTTTCGGCCGCTTCCTGCACCACACGCCGGCCGAGGCGATGCGCACCCCGACGCAGGCCAGCGACAGCCTGAAGCGCGCCTGGCGGCTGGCCTGCGCCCACGAGCAGATCGATCCCAAGACGCCGGAGCGCCTGCCCCGGCTGTTCGCGCTCGACGCGGCGCTGGGCATTGCCGGCGGCTTCATCTATCAACTGGACTGCCTGGCGGCCAGTGGCGGCGCGGCGGGAGCCGGGTATTGCGCCAGCCACATCGGCTGTAGCAGCGGCTGCTCGGGCGATTCCGGGAGCGACTCCGGCAGCGGCTCAGATGGCGGGGGCGACGGCGGCGGTTGTGGCGGTGACTAAGCCGCCTCAGACTGCGTCGACCGAGAAGACGACCACCCGGTTGCGGCCGGCATTCTTGGCCAGGTAGAGCGCCAGGTCGGCGGACTGCGACAGTTCGTCCGGGGTCTTGCCGTGATCGGGGTAGGCGGCGACGCCGGCCGAGGTGGTGAAGGTCAGTTCGAACTTGCCGAACGGCACCCGGATGTCGGCGATCTTCTGCCGCCAGGCTTCGGCCCGCTCGGCAGCGGTGGCCAGCGGCATGTGCGGCATCAGGATGATGAATTCCTCGCCGCCGTAACGGCAGAGGACGTCTTCCTGCCGGATGTCGGCGCGCAGGGTTTCGGCCAGGACGATCAGCGCCTGGTCGCCGGCCTGGTGGCCGTAGGTGTCGTTGATCTGCTTGAAATGATCAAGATCGAGGATGACCAGCGACAGCGGATAGCCTTCGCGCCGCGAGCGCGACAGTTCGCGCTCCAGCGTTTCGTCGAGATAGCGGCGGTTGAAGCAGCCGGTCAGGCTGTCGCGGATCGCCTGCTCCTGCAGCGCGACATGGAGGTGTTCGATCTCCTCCAGTTGCTTGCGCAGTTTGTCGTTGGCTTCGCGCAACTGGGCTTCGACGCGGCGCCGCTCGGTGATGTCGCGGGAAACGCCGAGTATTGCCTGTGGCTTGCCCTCGGCATCGAGCAGGAAGCTGGCAACGATCTCGGAAAAAACAGAGCCCCCGTTCTTGTGCGGCTGCTCGACCTCGGCCATCGCCGACAGGGCGCTCTGGTCGCCGGCGGCGATCCGGCTCAGATGCTCCTCGAGCATCGCCACGACCTTGCTGTAGGACTCGGGCTGCAAGGAAGCGGACAAGGGCTGGCTAACCACCTCCTCTGGCGTAAACCCGCGCGCGCCCTCGACGGATGGA
>CAIXSK010000071.1 GCA_903922075.1 uncultured beta proteobacterium
GCCTCAGCCAGCGGCGCGGCTTGCGCCTGTGGCCGGGTGACGACGATCGTCTTGCCGGCAAGCGGGCCGACCGGATTCATGCGCGCCGGGAACCTGTGATTTTGGGCTCGCCCAAGCGGACGCTCAGGCGTGGCAGGCCAGCTTGGCGAGGATGGCGTCGGCGCCTTGGGCGCGCAGCGTTTCCGCCAACTGGCGACCGAGGGCTTCGTCATCAGCAGGGTTGCCGCGCAATTCGGCGCTGACCATTTCCTTGCCGTCGACGGTGGCGACGAAGCCGCGCAGCCACAGCTGGCCGTTGTCGATCACCGCGTAACCGCCAAGCGGCACCTGGCAGCTGCCGCCGAGGGCGCGCGAAAAGGCGCGTTCGGCCCGGACGCAGTGGGCGGTTTCCGGATCGTTGAGCGGGGCGACGACTTCGGCCATCGCCGCGTCGCCATCGGCCAGTTCGATACCGAGCGCCCCCTGGCCGGGAGCCGGCAGCGACTGTTCGGCGGTCAGCACCGACTTGATCCGGGCTTCCAGGCCGAGGCGGATCAGGCCGGCGGCGGCCAGGATGATCGCGTCGTATTCGCCAGCGTCGAGCTTCTTCAGGCGGGTGTCGAGATTGCCGCGCAGGCTCTTGATGACCAGCTGCGGGTATTTGGCGCGCAGGATGGATTCGCGGCGCAGGCTGGAGGTGCCGACGACGGCGCCGGCCGGCAGTTCGTCGAGGCCGTTGTACTTGTTGGAGACGAAGGCGTCGCGCGGGTTTTCGCGGGCCGAGATGGCGGCCAGCACGAAGCCTTCCGGCATCACCATCGGCACGTCCTTCATCGAATGGACGGCGAGGTGGGCGCGGCCTTCCTGCATCGCCACTTCGAGTTCCTTGATGAACAGGCCCTTGCCGCCGATTTCGGCCAACGGCCGGTCGAGGATCTGGTCGCCCTTGGTGGTCATGCCGAGGATGACGACCTCGGCGCCCGGATTGAGGCCGGCCAGACGGCCCTGGACATGGACCGCCTGCCACATGGCCAGACGGGATTCACGGGAGGCGATGACGATCTTGGAAGGACGGGACATGATCAGGCGTTCGGCAGGGCGTTGGGGAGGGGCGATTCTAGCATGGCCGTCGCAGCGCCCTTTGATGCATCCGAGCTTTTGCCGGGCGATCTCAGCGCGCCTTCAGCGCCTCGACCGCCGGCTGGTAACCGCTGGCCGCCGAAGCGCGCAGCCAGCGCAGCGCCTCCTCCGGATTCTTCGCCTGCCCGGCGCCGGTATCGAGCATCACCGACAGCGCGTACTGGCCTTCGGCCTCGCCCGCTTCGGCAGCCTGGCGGAACAAACGGGCGGCTTCATCGAGGCTGCGCGGCACGCCACGGCCGGCCTCATGTAGCCAGGCCAGGCGGGTCAGGCCGCGTGCATCGCCGGCCTCGGCGATGGCCCGATAGGCGGCGGTCGCCTCCGGCAGTTTGCCGTCGGCTTCGAGCCGGCGGGCTTCGGCCAGTCGGCTGTCGGCCGGCTTTACGTCAGCCTTGCCGTCGAGCGCCGCCAGTTGCGCCGCCGCCCCCTCGTCGCCGAGTTCCGCTGCCCGCTTCAACCAATGACGCGCCGCCGCCAGGTCCGGTGCGCCGAGACGATTGCCCTGCAGCAGGACGGCAAGTTGCAGCGCCGAGTTGCGACTACCCGCCTCGGCCCCTTTTTCATAGCGCCGCCGGGCTTCGGCCGCGTCCTTCGGTTCGCCCAGGCCGTCCTCGGCCAGTATCCCGAGGTTGAACCAGGCTTCGCCGACGCCGCGTTCGGCCAGCGCCGTCCAGATCTGCTTGGCTTCGGCGTAATGCGCCATCTTGAATTCGGCGTAACCCTTGTACAGGCCGATGTTGGGCTTGCGCAAAACCTCGGCGATCTCGGCCTCGTCGAGCAATTCGGCCTGGGCCGGCAGGGCGAGACAGGCGGCGAGCAGGGGCAGGCAGCGGAAAATGGTGGAACACGGCACGGTTGAAATCCTCATCGTTGAACAGCTGGCACTTGCCTGCTTGAGAAACCGTCCGCCGCGCGAAGTTCAACCACGGTGACCGGCGGGCTTTGACGTATCATCGTACGGTTCAACCCCGACACTGCGCAAACAATGAAAACCGATACCCCGACCACCGTCTATCTCAAGGACTACACCCCGCCCGCCTTCCTGGTCGACACCGTCGATCTCGATTTCGACATCGCGGCCAGCGGCACCGTCGTCACCGCCACGCTGGCGATGCGCCGCAACCCCGCCGTACCCGCCCAGCCGCTGGTGCTCGACGGCGACGAGCTGGAGACGCTGAATGCTACGGTCGATGGCAAAAAAGTGCCATTTCTGGAAACCGCCAGCACGCTGACCATCGCCGACCTGCCGGAGGCCTTCACGCTGCAGACCGTGGTCCGTATTCAGCCCGACCAGAACACCCGGCTGTCCGGCTTCTACCGCTCGAAAGACGGCTATTTCACGCAATGCGAGGCGCAGGGTTTCCGCCGCATCACCTGGTTCCTCGACCGCCCGGACGTGATGTCGATCTACACGGTGACGCTGCACGCCGACCAGGCCACTTACCCGGTGCTGCTCGCCAACGGCAACCCGGTTGCGTCCGGCGAGGAAGCCGACGGCCGCCACTGGGCCAAATGGGCCGATCCGTTCAAGAAGCCGGCCTACCTGTTCGCCGTCGTCGCCGGCAAGCTCGATGTCTTGAAAGACAGCTTCACGACCGCCTCCGGCCGCAGCGTGCAGCTGGCCATCTACGTCGAGCCGGGCAAGCTCGACCAGTGTCCGCACGCCATGGAAGCCCTGAAGAAATCGATGCGCTGGGACGAGCAGCGCTTCGGCCTCGAATGCGACCTCGACCACTACATGATCGTCGCCGTCGGCGACTTCAACATGGGCGCGATGGAAAACAAGGGCCTCAACATTTTCAACACCAAGTACGTGCTGGCGCGCAGCGACGTCGCCACCGACGTCGATTTCGAGAACATCGACCGCGTCGTCGCCCACGAATATTTCCACAACTGGACCGGCAACCGCGTCACCTGCCGCGACTGGTTCCAGCTGTCGCTGAAGGAAGGCCTGACCGTCTTCCGCGACCAGGAATTCGGCGTCGACCTGCACGACCCGAGCGTCGCCCGCATCCGCGAAGTGCGCGGCCTGCGCGCCGGGCAGTTCCCCGAGGATGCCGGCCCGATGGCCCACCCGGTGCGCCCGGCCAGCTTCGTCGAGATCAACAACTTCTACACCGCCACCGTCTACGACAAGGGCGCCGAAGTCATCCGCATGATCCAGACCCTGATCGGCCGCGACGCCTTCCGCGCCGGCATGGACGAATACTTCCGCCGCCACGACGGCCAGGCCGTGACCTGCGAGGATTTCGTCGCCGCGATGGCCGCTGCCTCCGGTTTCGACTTCACCCAGTTCATGCGCTGGTACAACCAGCCGGGAACGCCAAATGCTACGGTCGAAGGCATTTTTGAGCCAAAATCGAAAAAATACACATTGACCGTCACGCAGGCTAACGTCCGCGCCACCGATGCCCAGCCCTACCTGATCCCGATCCGCGTCGCGCTGTTCGACGCCGCCGGCGCGATCATCGCCGGCACCGAACAAACCCTGCTGCTGACCGAGACGACCCAGCAATTCCACTTCGACCACATCGAAGCCGAACCCGTCCCCTCGCTGCTGCGCGACTTCTCGGCGCCGATCATCCTCGACTACGCCTACACGCCGGCCCAACTGACCCACCTGCTGGCCTTCGAGAGCGATCCATTCAACGCCTGGGAAGCCGGCCAGCGCCTGGCCTCGACGCTGATTCTCGACGCCACGGCGGCCCTCGCCGCCGGCCGCGCCCCGGTCTGGCCGGCCAGCTTCGTCGATGCCGCCCGCCAGCTCTTGCAGACCCATGCCCAACGCGGTGCCGCCTTCGTCGCCGAAGCGCTGACTCTGCCCGGCGAATCGACACTGGCCGAAGCGCTGGACATCGTCGACCCCGACGCCCTGCACGCCGCCCGCAACGGCTTGCGTCGCCACCTGGCCGAACAGCTGGAGAATGAATTCAGCGCCCTCTACGCCGCCCTCGCCCCGACCGGCGCCTACACGCCGAGCAGCGACGAAGCCGGCCGCCGGGCGCTACGCAACGTCTGCCTCGGCTACCTGCTCGAACTTAATACCGAGGCCACCCGCCAACTGGCCCTCGACCAGTTCAACGGTGCCGACAACATGACCGACCAGTTCGCCGCCCTGTCGGCGCTGGCCAACGTCAATGCCACGGACTACCCGCAACGCGAAAAAGCGCTCGCCGACTTCTACACCCACTGGCAGCACGAGGCCCTGGTCGTCGACAAGTGGCTGGCCGCCCAATCGACCAGCCGCCGTCCCGACACGCTGGCCACCGTGCAGGCGCTGACCGCCCACCCGGCTTTCGACATCGCCAACCCGAACAAGGTCTATGCGCTGTTGCGTGCCTTCGGCGGCAACCTCGTCCGCTTCCACAGCGCCGGCGGCTATGCCTTCGTCGCCGACTGCGTGCTGCAGCTGCACGACCGCAACCCGCAGGTCGCCTCGCGGCTGGCGCGCAGCTTCGACCGCTGGAAGAAATTCGACGGCGAACGCCAGCGCCACGCCCGCGCCGCCCTCGAACGCATCCGCGACCACGCCGGCCTGTCGCGCGACGTGCTCGAAGTGGTGACGCGCGCCCTCGGTTAAATCAGGCAGCGACTAGCGTCCCGACGGCCGCGCCGGGACGCTCTGCCAGACTGCGGTCAGCCGCGTCGTAGCAAACGGTGTATTGACCGTTCGCCGATTCGCACATGCTCGGCAGATGGCCCTGCCGCTGCAACTGGGCAAAACGCATCAGCGCCAGATGGCGCGACCCGCTCTGTACCGCGATGGCCGAAGCCTTGCAATGCCCGCACCGTTCGCTCATTTCCATTCTCCGAAGCCTGTGGAACGCCAGCTTGCCTGAGAAAAATGACGAAGGGATTAAGGCGGCGCTGCGCACACGGCGATACGCACTGTTGCAAACGGTTACTTGAAGTGCGGGGGTGCCGGCCTTATCTTGAACACATGCGCTGACCAGACATCAGCCATGACGGCCCCACCTCCCCCCACCCCCCCGGGCCGTCCAGAAAGCCTCGTACTCCCCCCGGTACGGGGCTTTCGCCTTTTCAGGGCAACGATTCCGGATTAGGCTGCAGCCATGGTCAAACGACGGAAAAAGAAGCCCGAGCGCGTCATCCACCTTTCGGCCGGCCCCTTGCCGCCCAAGCTGGCCGAGCGCCACGCCAACGGTCCGCTGGTCTTCAGCGATGCCAGCCAGTTGCGCCACGGCGGCCTGGCTGCCGTCCTGTTCGCCGACGCCGACAGCGCTGCGCTGGTCGCCACGCGCAGCGTGCCGGCCATCGGCAGCAATGAACTGGAACTGCAAGCAGCAGTGTTCGGGCTGGAACAGGCAAGCCGGCATTTCCCCGGCCAGCCGGCCACCCTATTTTCCGACAATCTGGATGCCGTGACCCGGCTGGGCCGGGCCAAGGCGCAAGGCAGCGCCCAGGACTGCGTGCTGGTCGAGCGCTTTCCCGGCCTCGACATCGACGCCCTGCTGCTCACGGTCGAAATCTACTGGATTCCCGGCCACGGGCGCTGCCGCGGCAACGCCCTGGCCGACCTGCACGCCCGCTCGGCGGCAGAGTAAGTTACGGCTGATCGAGGCTGCCGTAAGCCTTCGGATAGGTGACGATGCCCCAGGGCAGACCCTTGTTGGCGATGCGCTTGGTCACTTCCAGCGTGCCGGCGTCGATTACCACCACCTCGTTGGACCGGCCGCAGGTGAGCAGGATCTGGCGGTCGTCCGGCGTGAAGGTGAAGTGCCAGCAACGCTCGCCGCTCGGGATGTCCTTGATCTTCTCAAGCGACTGGGCGTCGAAGACCTGCAGCGTATTCTCGCGCGAGGCGGCGACGAAGATGCGCTGGCCGCTGCGGTCGAAGGCGACGCCGTAAGGCGTATTGCCGGTATCGACCGTCTTCAGCGGGTTGAGCTTGGCGTCGAGGACGAGCAGCTTGTGGCCGAATTCCAGCGTCGACACATAGCGCTTGCCATCCGGCGACACCTTGATGCCGCGCGGCCGGTCGCCGTATTTGCTGGTCGGCACGGTCTTCAGCAACTTGCCGCTGCGGATGTCGTGCACGGTGATGGTGTTGTCGGCCTCGTTGGTGACGATCATCCGCTTGCCGTCGGGCGTGAATTCGATGCCCTCGGTTTCCGGGCCGCTGATAATTTCCTTGATCAGCTTGCCCTTCCTGATATCGACAATGGCGATGCGGGCCGGAATCTTGTCATCGTCGTCATCCTCTTCCTCGACCGCCGGAGCACCGGGTTTGGGCGGCGGACCGCCCTTCGAACTCGGTTCGTAGGTAACAAAGGCCCGGTCACCAAGAATGCGCACGAACTCCGGATTCTTGCCGATCTTGACCTGCTTGACGACCTGACGCGTCGCCAGGTCGATGATCGACACATTGGCGTCATCCTTGTTGGCGGTGACCAGATACTTGCCGTCGGCGGTCACCCCGATGCCACGCGGCCCCTTGGCGCCGACCTCAAAGGAGCCGACCAGTTCGAGCGTCGCCAGGTCGAGGACGCCGACCCCGTTATTCTGATTCGAGATATAGGCCACCCCGGCCGACTGGGCCTGGGCTGCCGATGACACGCCAAGCGCCAGCAAGGCGGCGCAAATCAATTTCTGGGACATTCCGGTCAACTTCATGAACAACGATCCTCCTCAATGGAAATGGGCAATGCTCGGTTTTATCGATGCATTTTAAGCCAGATTTCTGACCGCCTTGGCCGGCGCCCACTGCCGGCGGCTGACCGGCAGTTTTTCCGGGACGCCGCGCAGCAAGGCCCAGCCGTAGGCTTCGGCATCGTCACCGGCCGCCTTTTCGAAACCGGCCAGCGCCGCTTTGGCAACCAGCACGGCGCGGTGCAGGCGGATGAAACGGTCGGCGAACTCGCTCTCAAGGTGGGTCAGCGCCTCGTCGAGCAGGTATTCGCGCTCGGCGGTACGCGCCGTCACGTATTTGAGATCGGCCTTGAAATAGAGAATCTCGCCGACCGGCACCAGCAGCAGCCGGCCACGTTCGTGGCAGGACAGGTGGGTCCGGCCGCTGCCGCGCATTTCCTGGCCGATGCCGGCGAGCAGCGCAGCATCCGGGTGCGGCCCCGGCACTTTCTGCAGGGCGGCGAGCAGGCGCTGGGTGCGCACCGGCTTCAACAGGTAGTCGACGGCGTTGAGATCGAAGGCCTGCACCGCGTAATTGTCGTAGGCCGTGGTGAAGATAACGGCCGGCGGCTTCTCCAGCCGACCGAGGTGGGTCGCCAGTTCGATGCCGTCCATGCCGGGCATCCGGATGTCGGCCAGCACGACATCGACCGCCTGTTCGCGCAAGACGCCCAACGCCGCCAGGCCGTTGCCCGCCTCGCCGACCACTTCGCTCGGCAATTGCAGCGCGATATCGGCCAGCAAGGTGCGCAGGCGGTCGCGCGCCAGCGGTTCGTCGTCGACGATCAGGACTTTCAGCGGAGCGGTGTTCGGCGTTGGCATGGCAGGATGATGCGGACTTCGTAGCGATGGTCGCTGATCTCGGTTTCCAGGCGGGCTTCCAGATCGTAATACAGGGCCAGCCGTTCGCGGATATTGGCCAGCGCAATCTGGTTGCCGGCCGCGTGCTGGACCTGACCGGCGGTCGGGTTGGCGATGGCGATGCGCAGTTCGTCGTCGCGCTGATCGATGGCGATACGCACCGTCCCCCCTTCGGGCGAGGGTTCGATGCCGTGGTAAACCGCGTTTTCGAGCAAGGGCTGCAACATCAGCGGCGGGATCGGCAGGTCCATGGCAACCGCCCCGATCTGCCAGTCGACGGCCAGGCGCTCGCCCAGACGGAGATTTTCGAGTTCCAGATACTGTTTGGCCAGGGCGATTTCATCGGCCAGACTGACCAGTTCGCAGGGATCGCGCATGGCGGCGCGAAACAGATCGGACAAGGACTCAAGCGCCGCCTCGGCCTGTTGCGGCCGGGCGCGGATCAGCGACAGCACGGCATTCAGGGAGTTGAACAGGAAATGCGGCCGGATGCGCGCGTTCAGCGCCGCCAGCCTGGCCTCGGCCTGAGCCGGCGAAAAGGCGCGCGAGCGCAGCTCGAAATAGGCGAGCAGCAGGCCGGCCGAAGCCATCGCCAACAGGGCGGCACGCAGCACGGTGTCGGTATCGGCCAGCACCAGCGAGCGCGCGTACAGAAAAAGTGCTGCCGCCAGGCCACCGGCCAGGGCCAGCACGCCGGCCTGGGCGAGGCGCAGGGGCAGCCGCCACAAGACATCGCGCAACAACGAGAGCAGGCCGAGACCGATCAGCAGCAGCGGCTCGACGACGGCCGCCAGTTCCATGTAACGCCCGGACCAGCTGCCGACATCCGGTGCCTGGACGAGGGCAGCGAGCATGGCCAGCCCGTTGATGCCAAGCAGCACGCGCAGCATGACCCCGAAATTGCGCCAGTCGGGCAAGGGGTGGGTTGCGGGAAAGTGCCGTATACTTGCCATCTTTGTGCGGGTTCGCTCCGAATTCGTCGTCAATCTGCCCCATTCTAGACCATAGTCATGACTTCCAACGCCAATCAATACACTTGGGCCGGCCGTTTTTCCGAGCCGGTGTCCGATCTCGTCAAACGCTACACCGCCTCGGTCGATTTCGACCGGCGGATGTGGCGCCAGGACATTCGCGGCTCGCTGGCCCACGCCCGGATGCTGGCCAAACAGGGCATCATCGCCGCCGCTGACCTGGCCGACATAGAGCGCGGCATGGCCATCGTCAGTGCGGAAATCGAATCCGGCCAGTTCGAGTGGTCGCTCGATCTCGAAGACGTGCATCTCAACATCGAAAAGCGCCTGACCGCGCTGGTTGGCGACGCCGGCAAGCGCCTGCACACCGGCCGCTCGCGCAACGACCAGGTGGCGACCGACATCCGCCTCTACCTGCGCGACAGCATCGACGACATCCTGGCACTGATCAAGGCCTTCCGTTCGGCGCTGGTCGACCTGGCCGAGAAGGAAGCAGCCACCGCGATGCCCGGCTTCACGCACCTGCAGGTGGCCCAGCCGGTCACCTTCGGCCACCACATGCTGGCTTACTTTGAAATGTTCGGCCGCGATGCCGAGCGCTTCGTCGATTGCCGCAAGCGCGTCGCCCGCCTGCCGCTGGGCGCCGCCGCGCTGGCCGGCACGACCTACCCGATCGACCGCGAATTCGTCGCCGAACAACTCGGCTTCGAGGGCGTCTGCGAAAACTCGCTGGATGCCGTCTCGGACCGTGACTTCGCCATCGAATTCACCGCCGCCTGCGCGCTGCTGATGATGCACATCAGCCGCCTGTCGGAAGAGCTGGTCATGTGGATGAGCCCGCGCGTCGGCTTCATCCAGATCGCCGACCGTTTCTGCACCGGCTCGTCGATCATGCCGCAGAAGAAGAACCCGGACGTGCCGGAACTGGCGCGCGGCAAGACCGGCCGCGTCTACGGTCAGCTGATCAGCCTGCTGACCCTGATGAAGTCGCAGCCGCTGGCCTACAACAAGGACAACCAGGAAGACAAGGAACCGCTGTTCGACGCCGTCGACACCGTCACCGACACGCTGCGCATCTTCGCCGACATGGCCGGCGGCATCACGGTGCGCGCCGACAACATGAAGGCGGCGCTGACCCAGGGTTTCGCCACGGCCACCGACCTCGCCGACTACCTGGTCAAGAAGGGCCTGCCCTTCCGCGACGCGCACGAAGCGGTCGGCCACGCGGTCAAGGCGGCCGAAGCCAAGGGCGTCGACCTGCCGCAACTGACGCTGGACGAGCTGCGCGCCTTCTGCCCGCAGGTTGAGAGCGACGTCTTCGCCGTGCTGACCGTCGAAGGCTCGCTGGCCAGCCGCAACCACATCGGCGGCACGGCGCCGGAACAGGTCAAGGCCGCCGTCGCCCGCGCCCGCCAGCGCCTGGCCTGATCCACCGCCTCATCCCCAAAACCGCCGGCCTCCACCGGCGGTTTTTTTGCGCCGAACGAATTAGCGGATTACAATATTAGTAAACGTTTATATTTAATCCCGGGACCAAGCGCATGTATTCCACCGTTGTCGACAACAGTCCGCTGATCAAGGTCAGCAGCAGCAAGCACGAAGCCAGCTACGCCGTGAATGGCACCCTGATGAACCCGCTCGAAGCCTTCTACGCCTCGCTGGCCGGCTGCGCCGCGGTCTATGCCAAAAAGGCCTGCAAGGAACTGGGCATTCCCGCCACCGGCATCGAGATCGGCTGCAAGCCCTTTGCCGGCCCCGGCGGCCCGCTGACCCTGAGCCGCTTCAAGACCGAAGTCCGCTTCCCGGCGCAGTTCACCGCTGAGCAAAAGACCGCCGTGCTGGACAGCATCGCCCACTGCGCGGTCAAGGAAATCGTCATCGACGGCGGTGACATCGAGTTCCAGGTCGCTGAGGCCTGAAACCGGCCAAATGCTACGGTCGGCCGGAAATTTTGGCCAAAATCGAAATTTCCGGCGGCCGCCGCGTCGCCGGACAAGGGCATCGCGCGCTCGATGACACCCTCCTGCTCGCGGACATTGCCCGGAAAATCATAGGCCGTCAGGCTTTCGGGCCCCTCGGGACTGAGCCGGGGCGGGGCCTGCCCATCCGGTCGGCAAAGGCAGCCAGAAATCGTGCGAAGGATCGATCTGTCGCCAAGGTGTGGAAATTCAGTTCCACTGATGGCAACGCCGCCGTAAGATCAAGCCTCCAAGCAGGCGAGTCCGCCAAGGATCGCCCACAACAACCCCACAGGAGAACTTCCATGAAACCCGGAACACGTTGGCAGACAATAGTCTGCAGCCTCTTTGTCGTACTGCTTCCGCTCAAGGCCCTGGCCCATGGCGACGTCACGCCGCATCCGCTCGATACGACCGGCCTAGCGCCGGTCGCTCCGGGGGCAGACTACGTCAATCCCTATCGGGGGAATGCAAAAGCCATTGCCATCGGAAGCGACGGCTACCTGCACAACTGCGCCGGCTGCCATGGTCTGAACGCTGTTTCCGGCGGCGTCGCCCCCGATCTTCTGGCTGTCGCCAAGGACTGCTTCGGCATGAAAGCCAAAGATCAGCAGGAAGCCTGCCTGAAGGACACCGACGAATACTTCCGGAGCATCACGCTGCATGGCAAGAAGACCGGAGAAGGCCGCTACACCATGCCGGGCTATAGCAGCGTCTTCACCGAAGAAGCGGTATGGGCCATCAAGTCCTACCTTGACGCTCGCACGGTCGAGATGAATCGCTGACTGGAACCCGCATCCCAAACAAAAGCCCGCCAACCGGCGGGCTTTGACTTTGCGCCAGAACGCGATCAGGCAGCAATGCCTTCGAGCAATTGCTGCAGTTCGCCGGTCTGGTACATCTCTTTCATGATGTCGCAGCCGCCGACGAATTCGCCCTTGATGAAAAGCTGCGGAATGGTCGGCCAGTTGGCGTAATCCTTGATGCCCTGGCGGATTTCCTCGTCGGCCAGCACATTGACGGTGACGAAGTCCTCGACGCCGCAGACCTTGAGGATCTGCACGGCAGTCGCCGAGAAACCGCACTGCGGGAAGCGGGCGTCGCCCTTCATGAAGAGGACGACCGGGTTGCCGGTCACGGTGGCATGGATGCGTTGCTGAACGTCGGACATGATGTCTCCAGATTTACAGATGAGCGCCTGAAACACGGTTGATGCCGGCCAGGTCGGGGAAGGTGGATGCCGCTTTGAACCCGGCAGCGGTCAATAAGTTCCGGCTCGCCTCGCCCTGGTCGTAGCCATGCTCGAACAGCAGCCAGCCGCCGGGGTTCAGGTGGTCCGGCGCAGCGGCGACGATGCGGCGGATGCATTCAAGGCCATCGGCGCCATCGCTAAGCGCCATCTGCGGCTCATGCGGCAAGCCGTTCAGCGCCAGGTGCGGGTCACCGGCGGCGACGTAAGGAGGGTTGGAAACGATCAGGTCGAAACGCCGGCCGGGCAGCGGCGCAAACCAGTCGCCCTGGTAAAAATCGACCTTGGCGCCGAGTCGGCCGGCGTTGTTGCGGGCAACCGAAATGGCCTCATTCGACAGGTCGACCGCCGCCATGGTCGCCGCCGGGCATTCCAGGGCCAGCGAAATGGCGACGATGCCGGTGCCAGTGCCGAGATCGACGACAGTCGGCGCCGCCAGGCCGCGCATCTTTTCCAGGGCCAGTTCGATCAGCAACTCAGTTTCCGGACGCGGGATCAGCACCGCCGGCGAAACCTGGAAGAGCCGGCCGCGGAATTCCGCCTCGCCGGTCAGGTAGGCCAGTGGCTCGCCGGCGGCGCGGCGGGCCACCCATTCGGCAAACTGGTCATGGGCTGGGCCAATGACCGGCGTTTCCGGCCGGGCCAGCAGGTCGGCGTGGGTGCAGCCGGTGGCGTATTCGAGCAACAGGCGGGCGTCGAGGCGGTCGATTTTCGTCCGCGCGAAGGCCATCGCCTCGCCCAGCGTGGTCATTGCTGCTCGGCCAGTTCGGCCAGCAGGTCGGCCTGGTGTTCGGCGGCCAGGCCACCGAGCAGTTCGTCCATGTCGCCGTCCATGATCGCGGCGATCTTGTACAGCGTCAGGTTGATCCGGTGGTCGGTGATCCGCCCCTGCGGGAAGTTGTAGGTGCGGATGCGCTCGGAGCGGTCGCCGGAACCGATCAGGCTCTTGCGGGTGCTGGCGATGTGGCTCTGCTGGGCGCGTACCTGGACGTCCTTGATCCGGGCTGCCAGCACGCGCATGGCCGAGGCCTTGTTGGCGTGCTGCGAGCGCCCGTCCTGGCATTCGGCGACGATGCCGGTCGGCAGGTGGGTGATACGCACCGCCGAGTCGGTCTTGTTGATGTGCTGGCCGCCGGCCCCGGAGGCGCGGAAGGTGTCGATGCGCAGGTCGGCCGGGTTGAGATTGACGTCCTCGACCTCGTCGGCCTCCGGCATCACCGCGACGGTGCACGCCGAGGTATGGATGCGGCCCTGGGTCTCGGTTTCCGGCACACGCTGGACGCGATGGCCGCCCGATTCGAACTTGAGCCGGGAATAGGCGCCATTGCCGGCCAGCCGGCAGATGATTTCGCGATAGCCGCCGAGCTCCGATTCGCTGGCCGACAGCACCTCGACCTGCCAGCGCTGGCGCTCGGCGTAGCGCGAATACATCCGGAACAGGTCGCCGGCGAACAGCGCCGATTCATCGCCGCCGGTGCCGGCGCGGATTTCGAGTAGGACGTTGCGCTCGTCGTTGGGGTCCTTGGGCAGCAGCAGCTTCTGCAGCTCAATTTCGAGTTCGGGCAGGCGCGCCTTGGCGGCGGCGATTTCCTCTTCGGCGAAGTCGCGCATTTCCGGATCGTCGCGCATCGCCTCGGCCTCGGCCAGATCGTTTTCGGCCTGGCGGAAGGCGTTGAACTGGATGGCCACCGGTTCGACCTCAGCACGCTCGCGGGACAGCTTGCGGAACTGTTCCATGTTGTCGGCGGCATCGGGGGCCGACAGCATGCGGTCGATTTCATCGAGACGATCGACCAGCAACTCCAGTTTTTGGCGAATGCTCGATTTCATTTGGGGGAAACAACCAGGAAAAGTGGTCAAGGGGGCGTAATGGTACCCGAGAACGCCGCTCATCGGCGATGGATGGCGATTGCCAGCGAGGCGGCATCGCCGGATAATCGATCCTCCAAAAATACGGATCTTATGAAAACTGTCTCCCACTCCCTGATCGCCCTGGCCGAAACGCTCGAACTGCGCTGGCAGAGCTACTGCAATAGCGGCGACTTCAATCAGTTCATCGAATTCACCCTGTCGCTGAACGGCCTGACCGAACGCCTGAGCCAGCAGAACCTGCCCGGTCTGGCCAGTGCTTGCGAGGAGTTGGAGAACCGCGCCCTGGCGCTGTTCAACGACAGCGCCACCCACCCGGTCGCCGAAGCGCAGGCCGAGGGGATCTGTCAGCAGCTCAACACTATCCTGCGCGTGCTGCGCCAGCACGAGACGCCGGCCGTCATCGCCAAGCGCCTGAGCGACAGCGAGGACGAGGAACGCGAACGCTGGGTCCGCCAGCGCAATATCCTGATCATTTCCCGCCCGGCCCATCCATGGAGCGCCGCGCTGGTCGAACAACTGACCTTTTACGGCTTCAAGGCCCACACCGCCGACTGGGATGACGCGCCGGAACTGGCCGACGAGCCGCTGGCGCTGATCTTCATCCCGGACCAGGAAAACAGCAGCTATCCACCGCCGGCCGTGGCC
>CAIXSK010000072.1 GCA_903922075.1 uncultured beta proteobacterium
CCGGGCAGCTTCAAGGCGGCAATCCGGTCGGCAGTCTCCGGCGAAACCTGGCGCTTGACGAAGGTGAAGGTCTTCTCGGAAGCGATCTTGCCGTCCAGTTCGCGAACGCTCATGTCGAGCATTTCCGACAGCTGGCGCTTCTGCTGTGCATTCATCGTCCGCGCGTCGCCGGGGATCGCCCAGATCGACTTCATCGGGGTCGATACGGCCAGCATGTCGCCGTTGCGGTCGACGATCTTGCCGCGCGATGCGGAAATCTCGATATCGCGGCGATAGCGCGAATCGCCCTTCTCCTGCAGGAAGTCGTTGTGGATGACCTGCAGATAGAAACTGCGCGCCACCAGCGCCAGAAAGGCGGCCATCAACAGCAGCCCGACGGTGCGCGAACGCCAGCCCTGCAAGGCCAGTTGCAGCACCGGGCTTTCCGTATAGCGATGCCCGCGCTGGGGACGACGACGGACGACCATCAGTGCGCCCCCTTCCCGGCAACGGCCGCCTTGGGCGGCACGACCCGGCCGGCCGCATCCGGCGTCACCATGTGCAGGCGCTCACGGGCAATCTTCTCGATCCGCGGATGCGTCGCCCAGGTCGACATCTCAAGCTGCAATTGACCATATTCGACGTCGAGCTGACGCGCCCGCTCCTGCTCCGCCTCGAGCGCCTGGAACAGCTTGCGCGCCCGATGCTGGGAGGTCACCACACCCAGCGCGCAAACGACGACGATCATCAGGAGGATCATGTTGAAACGGAGCATTACAGCTTCTCGGCCACCCGCATCACCGCGCTGCGCGCCCGGGGATTGGCGTCAATTTCGGCCGCGGAAGGCTTCATGGCCTTGCCGACCAGACGCAGCTTGGGCTTGGGCAACTGATCGGCACGCAGCGGCAAGCCCTTGGGCAGCGCATCGGCGGTCGACTGGTCGCGCATGAAGTTTTTCACGATGCGGTCTTCGAGCGAATGAAAGGAAATCACCACCAGCCGGCCACCCGGTTTCAGCAAACCGAGCGCCTGCGGCAGGGCTACCTCCAGCTGGCGGAGCTCTTGATTGATATGAATCCGTAGAGCTTGAAAGCTGCGCGTCGCCGGGTCCTGCCCTGGCTCACGGGTGCGCACGGCCTCGCGTACGAGGGCCGCGAACTGACCTGTTGTGACAATAGGTTGTTCGAGCCGAGCAGCCACAACCTTCTTTGCAATCTGGAAAGCAAACCGTTCTTCGCCATAGTTTCTAATGACCTCCGTTATGTCTCTTATCTCCGCACGCGCCAACCACTCGGCGGCCGTCTCGCCCTGCGTCGTATCCATACGCATGTCGAGCGGCGCGTCGTAGCGAAAGCTGAAGCCGCGTTCCCCGTCGTCGATTTGCGGCGACGACACCCCTACATCAAACAAAATCCCGTCAACCTGATCGATACCCGCCTCGCCTGCGGCCTCGGCCAACTCGCCAAAAGCGCGATGCACCAGCCGGAAACGGGAATCATTGAGGGCCGCACCGGCGGCAATCGCCTGCGGGTCGCGATCCAGCGCGACGACACGGCCTTGCTCGTTCAGTGCGGAAAGAATCAGACGGCTATGGCCGCCGCGCCCGAAGGTGGCATCAACGTAAGCGCCGTCGGCTTTGATCGCCAGGGCACCCACCGCCTCCTCGAGCAGCACCGTCACATGGGCGGCACCGCGGGTCACAGGACAAGGTCCCCGAAGCCCGGTGGCAGATCTCCGGATAAAGCCTCGGCCGCCAGATCGTTCTGCGCCTTCCAGCCGGCCTCGCTCCAGATTTCGAAATGCGACCCCATGCCGACCAGATAGACCGTCTTCTCGAATTGCGCGTATTCACGCAACTCTGGCGCCACCAGGATGCGCCCCGCAGAGTCCGGCTCCTCGGTGCGCGCATTACCGACCAGCACACGCTTGATCGACGCAGCGCGCGGATCGAGGCTGGAGGCCTTGAGAATCTGGTCGCGGATCGGCTGCCAGGCCGGCGACGGATAAAGCAGCAGGCAGCGATGCGGGTGCGCCGTCAGGACCAGCGAGCCCTCTCCGGCGGCGAGCAGGGTTTCGCGGTGCCTTGCCGGTATGGCAAGCCGCCCCTTCGCATCCAGATTTAGTGCCGCCGCGCCTTCGAACATTCCCTGCCTCGCCCCCGTTTACCCACTTTTCAACACGTTTACCCACTTTAGTGGAACAACTCTCCACAGTCAATAGCGGAATCACGAATTTTTTCTTATGCAACAAGGACTTACAAGCGCTTTCGCAGATGATTTTTTGAAAAAATTATCCTTAAAAATCAATGCGAGAAAATAGACAGTTAAAGTGACTTATCAGGAGTTGATCAAAGTCAAAACCACCCCGTACCCGGCCATGCCGGCGTGGTAAAAAATGGAATGATTGGGCGCCTACACCACCCTGCCAGCTTCAGGCCGGCCAGCGCCGATCAGGCGAAAAAGACGGAAACCCTGTT
Organism: uncultured beta proteobacterium; assembly: GCA_903922075.1. Taxonomy (GTDB): domain Bacteria; phylum Pseudomonadota; class Gammaproteobacteria; order Burkholderiales; family Rhodocyclaceae; genus Azonexus. The sequence continues at coordinate 2,456 of CAIXSK010000072.1, forward strand.
GCGCCCGTCGTTCTTGGCGCGGTAGAGCGCCTGGTCGGCGCAACGGGTCAGATCGTCGGGGGTCTTGCCATGCTCGGGATACGCCGCCACCCCGAGCGAAATGGTAAAGGTAATCCGGAAATTCCCGAGCGCGACACACAAGCCCTCGACTGCCCCCCGCCAGGCTTCGGCACGCAGCATGGCCGTTTCAAGCGGCATGTTCGGCAGCAGGATCAGGAATTCCTCGCCCCCATAGCGACAGGCCACATCCTCGGCCCGGATATCGGCCAGCAGCGTCGAAGCCAGCATGCGCAGTGCCTCATCGCCGACCTGATGCCCATAGGTATCGTTAACCTTCTTGAAGTGGTCGATATCCAGCATGACCAGGGACAGCGGATTGCCTTCGCGGCGGGCTCGCGAAACCTCCCGTTCAAGCGTTTCATCGAGATAGCGCCGGTTGTACAGGCCGGTCAGGCTGTCACGCACCGCCAATTCCTGCAGCGCCACCTGCAAACGCCCGATTTCCTCAATGCGGGCGTGCAACTGCCGGTTGGTTTCGCGCAGCGCCGTTTCAGCCGCCTTGCGCTCGCTGACGTTACGGGTGATGCCGAGAATGGTTTGCGGCACCCCCTCGGCATCAAGCAGATAGCTGGAAACCACTTCGGTGGAAATGACGCTCCCATCCTTGCAGCGTTGCTCAAGCTCGCTGACGACCACTCCGGCAGCCTTGTCCCCGGCAGCGATGCGGCGCAGGCGCTGATCCACTTCCCGGACGATGCGCCCCGCCGATTCGGCGGTCAACGTCGCTTCCAGCGGCTCGCCGACGACCTCCTCAGGCAGGTAGCCACACAACTCGGTCACCGAAGGACTGACATAGGTATAGCGACGACTCGGGATATCCAGCGTCCAGATCACGTCATGGCTGTTCTCAGCCAGCATGCGGTAACGCGCCTCGCTCTCGACCAGCTTGCCCGCCGTCAAATCCTCCTCCTGTCCAGCTCTAAGCAGGCGAATCAGGACCAGCGACAAGGCCAGGAAAAGCAGCGCGGCCGAAGCCACGGCCATGAAAAGCGTCTGCCGCCAATCGGACAGGAAATCCGCCGTTGCTATCCCGGTGGTGACATAGAGCGGGTACTCGCCAATACGCTGAAAACCGTAGATGCGCTCGACCCCATCCATGGGCGCGGCAAAGCGATAAGCAGCTTTCCCGTTCCCTTCAACCGCCCGCGCATGCAGCGGATCGTCCTTGACAGGCTGATTGAGCAATTCGGCCACCGCCGGACGCCGCTGAACCAGGCGACCATCGTCAATTCGCCTGATCGACACGACGCCACCGGCCCCGACATTGAGCGCATCACTCATTCGCGCCAAGGCCCCAATATCGAGCAGGGCGATCACCACACCTTGAACGCCGCCCGCGGTGTCAGGCACAGCCAGGGCAATGGCCATTGTCGAACGCCCCGACAGGCGATCGACGTTCACTGCCGAGAAATAGGGGATCCGTCCATTCCCGGCCGTGGACGCGCTGAGACAAGCCTGATCGAGCGCCCCCGCCGATTGCACAGACCAACCGGCAACATAGAGAAGATTCCCCGTCGCATCGACAACACGAAATCCGGCAATCTCGGAAAAACCCCGGGCATGCAAGCCCAGTCCACGTACGACCTGTTCGCGAAAACGGCCCGCCGCACCAGGCTCGAAGGCTTCCGGAGGAAGCGTCTCGGCAAGGTGCTCCAGATCGCTCTGGACGCGCCGCAGGGTGGTGGTCAGGCGCGCCTCCAACAGACCCGCCGCCGCCAGCACATCCGACTCGGCCTTGCGCTCGGCGGCACGATATCCGTCATGGAGCAGGAAGGCGAGCAAAACTGCCACGCCCAGCCAGGTCAGCGCAAAAAAAAGGACCAGCCTCAATCGCGGCCCGAAGGCGCGACGAAACAAGTTTCCGGAGGCTTGCATGTCCATTCCGGAATCATGCCTTCGGAATGCCTCAACCACAAGGGGAGAGCCCCCCCGAAGCTGTACTTACTTGGCCGCGCCCAGCTTCTGCTCGATTCTGGGAAGGGGCATCGCGCCCGGAACGCGCTCGCCATCGGCGAAGAACATGGTCGGCGTCCCCGAGATATTCAACTTGCGCCCGAACTCCTGATTCTTGGTCACCGCCGAGGTATCGCAATCCTCGCGCCCAGCCGGCGCCTTGCCATCGACCATCCAGTCGTTCCAGGCCTTGGCCCGATCGGCAGAACACCAGATCTGCTTTGATTTGCGGACGGAATCTTCCGACAGGATCGGATACAGGAAAGTGTAGACGGTGACATTTTCGAGCTTGAGCAGATCCTTGGCCAGACGCTTGCAATAGCCGCAATTAGGATCCTCGAACGTCGCCATGATCCGCCTGCCATCGCCGCGCACCTGCTTGATGGCGCGCTCCAGCGGCAACTCACTGAACTTGATCGCCGTCAGCTTCTTCATGCGCTCGTCGGTCACGTTCTTCATTGTCTTGGCATCGATCAACTGGCCACCGACGATGATGGTGGTCATCTTTTCGTCCGTGTATAGAAGCTGACCATCGGCATAGACCTCATAAAGCCCCATGTAGCCGGACTTGGTGACGCTCTCCACCTTGGTGCCGAGCTTGGCCTCCATGGCCTTCCTGATGTCCGCCTCGTCGGCCAAGGCCTGAGTGCCGAAAACCATGGCCAAGCTCAGCGGAAACAAATGCTTCAACATGCGATTCTCCTATAGTGCGCCAAGCGCATAGCGCACCAGGGCATTCTTTAATATGGGCAGCCCATTGGTCAGGCTCAGGCCAAAATTGCGCAACGGGCGCAAGCCGGGCGAAGAAGCCTTGAACAAACGGCGCAAGCCATCGGTCGTGGATTGCATCAAGAGTGTTTCTTCGCGCCTGGCACGCTGATAGCGCTGCAACAAACGCAGCTCCCCGATATCCTGCCACGGCTGGGTCGCCGCGAGGAGAGCAGCAAGTTCATGGGCGTCCCCAAAACCAAGATTGATGCCATGCCCCGACAGGGGATGGATGCCGTGCGCCGCGTCGCCAACCAGCGCCAGACGAGGCGCGACGGTTTGCGGCACGCGCATCAGGCGCAGCGGAAAGGCGGCCGGCGCGGTCAATATCTCCAGTCGCCCCAGCGTATACGCCCCGGCCTCGGCGACACGCTCGGCCAGCACCTCTGCAGGCAGCGCACAAAGTGCATCGGCCTGATCATCCGGCGTAGACCAGACGATGGAAATGCGGTTACCAGGAAGCGGCAGGTAGGCGAGCACACCATCGTCGCGGAACCACTGGAAGGCGGTATTGCGATGCGGTTTCTCGGTCGAAAAGTTGGCGACCACGCCCTTCTCGCCGTACGGCGTATTGATGGCAACCAGGCCGGCAGACTGACGGACCAAGGAATCCCGGCCGTCGGCACCGACCAGCAGGCGCGCCGACAGCACCGTTCCTTCGTCCAGGCGAAGCACTGCGGCGTCGTGCCTGAATTCGAGATGCGCCGGAGCAGCCGGGCAGAAAAGCGTCAGATTCGCCTGACGCTTGGCGCTTTCCCAGAACTCGCAAGCCATCAGCGAAGACTCGACGATCCAGCCCAACTCCGAAACACCTGTTTCGAACGCCGAGAAATCGAGCCGACCCGTTCCATCGCCGTGGACTTGCATGGCGCGAATCGGCGCCATGCGTGCGTTATCGAGATGCCGCCACGCCCCGATCGACTCGAGGAAAGCGGCGTTGACCGGACTGATCGCATAGATGCGCGCATCCCAGGCTTCCGGCCGGCGGGGCGGCTGGCTTTCCACCAGCGCGATACGCAGGCGGGACTCGCGCAAGGCCAGGGCAAGACTGGCGCCGGCCAGACCGCCACCGACAATGATCAGATCAAACTGCTGCATGACGGCAATTATGCCGCTTCAGGGCAAGGAAACAAGGAAATCAGGCTGGATTGCCGCCACCAGACTGCGGCTTGTTCTGGCGTGGCCGGCGATTGTTGTTGGTGCGCGGCCGATGCTTCTTTTGCGCCTGACCGCCAGCACCACCAACGCCACCACCGCCGCCGGACTTGCCGTGCGACATCGGGTTGCGGCCTTGTCCGCCACCGCCACCACCAAGCGATTCGTTGCCGGAGATGCGGTTACCGGGGGCTAGCTGGATTTCCAGCTCGATGATTTCGTCCCACTGCTCATCGGTACGATCACGCTCGGGCACGGACAGGAGTTCGCGCAGCCGGCGACGGGTATCTACTTGCGGAGGCGCAGGTAGGTTTTCGGGAGGATTTTCGGGATTGGAATCGTTCATTGGGAAATTAAAAAGCGGGGGTCATCAAAACGACGAACCCCGCATTCCGAGTTACCGGATTATTTTTTCTTGGCAGCGCTCTTCTTGGCGGCAACCGA
>CAIXSK010000073.1 GCA_903922075.1 uncultured beta proteobacterium
ATCACCCGCTGCTTCATGCCGCCGGAAAACTGGAACGGGTATTCGGTCAGCCGCCGCTCGGGGTCGGCGATGCCGACCTGGCGCAGCAGGTCGACCATGCGTTCGGTCGCCGCCGCCCCGCTCAGGCCGAGATGGCGTTGCAACACTTCGCCGATCTGCTGGCCGACGGTCAGCACCGGGTTGAGGCTGGTCGCCGGCTCCTGGAAGATCATCGCCATCTTGCCGCCGCGGTAGGCGCGCATGTCGGCTTCGGAGAGGGCGAGCAGGTTGGCGCCGTCGAGTTCGACCCGGCCGTCGAGAATGCGGCCGGCGGCCGGCAGCAGGCGCATGATGCCCTGCGCCGTGGCCGACTTGCCGCAGCCCGATTCGCCGAGCAGGGCGAAGGTCTCGCCCTTGGCGATGGTGAAGGAAATGCCGTCGACGGCGGCCAGCGCCCTTTTGCCGGCCATGAAACCGAGGCGGAGATTATTGACCGTAAGCATCAGGCGGCCCTCGGGTCGAAGGCGTCGCGCACGGCGTCGGCGAACAGGTTGGCGGCGAGCACCAGCACGAACATCGCCGAAAACGCCGCCGCCAGCGACCACCAGACGACCGGCTCGCGGCCCAGTTCCATGCGCGCGTTGTTGATCATCGTGCCGAAGCTGGTCATCGTCGGGTCGACGCCGATGCCGACGTAGGACAGCACGGCCTCGGCCAGCACCAGGCCGGAGAAGTCCATGACCAGCGCGATGATGACGATGTGCATCAGGTTGGGCAGGATATGGCGGACGATGATCCGCCAGCTCGACACGCCGAAGGCCTGCGCCGCCTGGATGTATTCCAGTTCGCGCAGCTTCAGCGTCTCGCCGCGCAGCAAGCGGCACAGGCCGGTCCATGAAGTGATGCCGAGGATGAAACAAAGCGCAAGCAGGCGCAGGTCGGCGCGCTCGGCGGCGGTCGAAAACCACTCGGGATGGCTGTCGATGACCACCTGCATCATCAGCACGGCGGCGGCGATCAGCAGCACGCCGGGGATCGAGTTGAGCACGGTGTAGAGGTACTGGATCACGTCGTCGACCCAGCCGCGGAAATAGCCTGCAATGATGCCGAGCAGCACAGCCATCGGCAGCATGACCAGGGTCGTGACCAGGCCGATGATCAGGCCGGTGCGCACGCTCTTGAGGATTTGATAGAGCACGTCCTGGCCGACCTTGTCGGTGCCGAAGACGTGGTACTGGCCGGCCAGCCAGAACAGCGGGACGGCGGTCAGCAGGATCAGCGCCAGGGTGCCGAGCACCGCATCCCAGGCGAAGCCGGATTCATCGTTTTTCAATTTTGGGCTTTTTTTGCGGCCGACCGTAGCATTCCGCCGGAGGGCGGCTACCGCACCGAAAATACCCAGCCAGGCGACCAAGGCCAGCACGCCGGCCTTGAAGGCGGTGAACCCGGCATCGGCCGCCACTTCGTCCTCGCGTTCACCGAGATGCTGGCCGCCGTGCTTCAGCCGCGGATAGTCGCGCACCGTGCCCTGGCCCGGCACATCGATGGTTTCCTTGGCGTAGAGCCGCGTCGCAAACGGTTCGGAATAGGTCTTTTCATTGCGCAAACGCAGCGGCGAAGCCAGTGCATCGAGCACCGACAGCACTTCGATCGCGTAGCTCGCTTTCTGGCCCGGCTTGCCGTCCAGTTGCACGCGGTAATGCAGCGAGTCGAGCAGGCCGATCAGGATGAAGGCAAGCAGCACAGTGGCCGCCGCCATGCCGACCCGGTTGGCGCCGACCCGTCGCCAGGCGGCGAGCAGCGGCGGATTCCTGGCAATCAGCACGCCCAGCCCGATCCCCGCTGCAACCAGCAGCCAGATCAGCACGTCCGACCAGAGAACGACGACCTGAAAGCCCATCATTCGAAGCGTATCCGCGGGTCGACCAGGGTGTAGGAAATGTCGGTCAGGATCAGGCCGACGATGTAGAGCACCGAACCGATGAAAACCATCGAGCGGACGACGGCGAAATCCTGGGCGTTGATCGCGTCGATGGTGTAGCTGCCCAGGCCGGGAATGCCGAAGAAGGATTCGGTCAGCAGCGAGCCCATGAAGAGCAGCGGAATGACCACGACGACGCCGGTCAGGATCGGGATCATGGCATTGCGCAGGATGTGGCGGAAAAAGACGATGGTTTCCGGCAGGCCTTTGGCGCGCGCGGTGCGCACGTAATCCTTGCTGACTTCCTCAAGAAAGATGGTCCGGTACCAGCGCGTCGACGAGCCGATCCCCGACACCACCCCGATCAGCACCGGCAGGATCAGGAAGCGCCAGGCCTCCAGCCCGCCGCCATAGCCGGAGATCGGCACCAGCCGCCAGACCTTGCTGATCAGGTACTGGCCGCCGATGATGTAGAACAGCCCGGAAATCGACATCGCCGCGACGCACAGCACGACGCCCCAGAAATCGAAAGCGCTGGCGCGGAAGAAAGCCAGCGTCAGTGCAAAGCTGACCGTCACGAACAGGCCGAGAATGAAAGTCGGCAACGCGATGGCCAGCGACGGCAGCATCCGGTTGCCGATCTCGCGGGCGATGTCCCGACCGTCCTCGGCGCGGCCGAAATCGCCGACGAACATGCGCGCCGATTTCTGAAAAAAGATGGTCTCGACCGCAGCATTCAGCCCGGACGCCTCGCTGTTCCACAACAGCGGCTTGTCGTAGCCGCGCTCGACCTTCCATTTCTGGATCGCCTCCGGCGTCACCCGCTTGACGCCCAACTGCATGCGCGCCATGTCGTCCGGCGTATTGACGACGAAAAACAGCGCAAAGGTGATCAGGTTCACCCCGATCAAAATCGGCAGCGCGTAGAGAAGGCGGCGAACGATGTAGGCAAGCATTGGCCCGATTATGCCAAGAGCCGGCCGGGAATGGCTAATCCATGGCGCAGGGCGATTTACCCGACAGGGCCAACCCGCCTCGAGCAAACGCTCGACGAGGAGCTCAGCGCCACCGGCCTATCCGAAATCAACGGACATTCGGCGGCGTTGGCGACTGCATGGACGTTGACGGCGACAAGGGTGTCGGCGGCGGCGCCTTGGGCGGCGGGCTGGAATAATCGGGAAGAATGGCGATCCCCGATGACTTCCCCTGCGCCTTCGCATTTTCGGCCGCCTGGCGCTCGACATAGGCTTTTTGCCGTTCAAGCTCGCGCTGGGCGGCAGCCGGGTCGGGCTCCGATTCGCTCGGGCTTATTTTTTCAATGGTCGAGCCCTTGGCACACGGGACATCCGAATAAACCGTTTCGCCAGACCGGGTTTGGCAGGTGTAGACATCCGCCAGGGATGCATTTGCACAGAACAGCGAGGCCAGAAAGATACCGTAACGCATGGCTTCCTCCTTTCGACTATCTTCAATCTAGGCCGCAAATGACCGAGGTTCAAGGGATTCGAAAAATCGGGCGGCCGGTTGCGGGCATGCGTCCCGGCGTTTGTAGGAGAGCAGCGCCAACACCCGGTCAGCGCAGGAATTTACATTTCTTTAAGCCAGGCGCCTTTCCAGCGCAACGCGATGCAGGTAAATTCCCTACCCCTGAGTATCTCGTCAGCCAATCCAATCGCTTTTCGGAGGGCTGGGCAGATAACGGGGGCAACAAAAAAGCGCCCCGAAAGGCGCTTGATTGAAGGACTGCTGGCGGAGAGGGTGGGATTCTCCAGACAGCAGCACTAACCCAATGAATACAAGCGACATTTTTTCTTGTTGCGTGAAAGTGTCCCATAAAAACCGGTACCCCGATGTGTGACACCTCGCATTGTTCCAATTAGGCGGGGACACGTCAATCATTGACACCAACTAAATCCGGTACTAAATTTAGACCTAGCGAATTCTAGGAGGCAACATGCAGTCCATCGCCAACATCAAGTCCATTTCGTACCTGAAAAGCCATGCGGCCCAGATTTCCGAAGATCTGGAAATGAACGGGAATCCGTTTGTGATCACCCAGAATGGTGAGGCCAGCATGGTGATTGAGGGCGTCAAGCAGTTTCAGGAAAAGGAGTCGCTCATTGCGGCTCTGAAAATCATTGCCTTGGGCGAAAAGGACCGCATACAAGGAAAAGGCATTTCGGTTGCAGAATCACGTGCGCAACTGCTGGCTGCTCGTCAAAGCCGCAAATAATGTCGGTCATCGTTCTTCCCGATGCCCAAGCAGACTTGCTTTCGCTTCAGGACTACATGCTCGACAAATGGGGCGAAGCCGCATGGCTGAAAGCTGAGGACGAGATTTTTGAAAAGTTGGAGAAAATCGACGCTGGCATTTTCAATGGAACGCCCGTTCAGGAGCTGGCCTTAGTGGGTATTTTGGACTACCTGAATGTCTATACCTCGCATCACAAATTAGTGTACCGACGAATCGGCGACAATATCTATGTGTACCTCATTGCCGGGCATAGGCAGGACTACCCTACGATTTTGGCAAAACGCTTGTTGAGCAGGTGACTAGTTGTTTGGTTAATACCTTACAAATGCCCACGCTCCAATCGGCAAGCCAATTGAATTCGATCAAAACATGCCGTGTGCATTGCCGTTACTCAAGCTCATGCATACAGCCTGTCGCTCGGGCAGTAGCCTGTAAATTTTGGCCCACAAAGAAAGTTTGATGATCACCGGCATTAACTGAATGCCGGCGTCAGATGAGTTCGAGAGTCAACGGCCCCTGTGTGCCTATACCCACCTGATGACAAATAAAAACCCTCTGACAGCTTACTGTTCAGTAGGCTGCTGCTCAGATATTTCAATTGGGTGACTCGTGCTTGGCCGGAATGGACATTCGAAGTTTGGCGCCTGATTAATGGCTTCACATGACATTGCCACCATTTGAGTACGCCGCCAGCGCCAATGCCTATCCCGACGAGCCCGCCAAATTCTTACTTCCAAGTCTCTACTTAAGGAGGATCGGCTTCAGCAATAGCCAAATGGCCGTACCCAGGATCATCCACGCAAAAGCAGTCTTCATCGTTCGCTCCGGAAGTCGGTGCGCCAATGCCACACCTGCTGACACGGTGAATAGACCGCCAATTGCCAGCGGCAAACCGACAGACCAGTCTACGCGTTGAGCGCTGCCATAGGTGATCAGGGCAACCATCGAGCACGGCGTCACAAGTGCCAGAGAGAGGCTTTGCGCCACACTTTGCCGTTGACCGAAAAAGCCTGTGAAGAAGGGCGTTGCCACCAGCCCACCGCCAACACCGAGAAGGCCCATGCAGGCGCCGCCCAGAATCCCGACCAAGGGCATCAATCGAAGGCTGAAGCGACTGCCTGCTTCCTCGGGAACTGATTTCTTCCGTCTTGCCAGCATGCGTAGCGCCAGAACGATGAGAAAAATGCTGAACACAGTGCGCAATACATTTGGATTCAAACCTGTAGCCACGTAAGCAACCAGCCAGGTTGTCAGCGAAGCAAGAAGTCCGATTTGGCTGGCGGTTCGCCAGGGAACGGGATGACGGCGACTGTACCGCCACCAACCGACGAGCAGAATAGGAACCATCATGGCCAGTGAGGTTCCTTGGGCCAGTGCTTGTTCCATCCCGAAGGCAAGTGCCAGAAATGGGATGGCAATGATCCCGCCGCCAATTCCAAACAGGCCACCGAAAAATCCCAATGCGGCGCCCAGCGTAAGCATGGTCAGAAGATCAGTCATCGCCAGCAGGTGCATTGTGGGGCTTTCTGGATGGGTTGCGTTGGCTAGGGAACAAGGGATTCCAAAACCTTGGCAATCGCTTTTCCTGAGTCGGTTGTGGTAGCAGTGCCACCCATGTCAGGCGTCCGTGGGCCGTTGATGAGGACTTCCTCGATGGCCTTCACCATCGCATCATGGGCTGCTTTGTATTTGACATTACCATTCCCGAGGAAGTCGAGCATCATGGCCCCAGACCAGATCATGGCAATCGGATTGGCAATGCCTTGGCCGTAAATATCAGGGGCCGAACCATGAACGGGCTCAAACAGTGACGGGAAAGTACGATCCGGATTGAGGTTGGCCGATGGGGCAATGCCTATCGTCCCGGTACAGGCAGGGCCGAGGTCGGACAGAATGTCACCGAACAGGTTCGATGCGACAACCACATCGAAGCGCTCAGGGCTCAGCACGAAGCGGGCGGTCAGAATATCGATGTGATATTTGTCCCACCGCACATCCGGGTAATTTTGTGCCATCACTTCGACACGCTCGTCCCAGTAGGGCATGCTGATGGCGATGCCGTTCGACTTCGTGGCCGACGTCAGGTGCTTTTTCGGACGTGACTGCGCCAGGTCAAAGGCGAACTTCAGAATGCGATCGACGCCCTTGCGCGTAAAGATCGACTCCTGCAAGACGGTTTCACGTTCCGTGCCTTCAAACAGGCGTCCACCGACCGAGGAATACTCGCCTTCGGTGTTTTCGCGGACCACGAAGAAATCGATGTCGCCCACCTTCCGATTGGCCAGCGGACACGGCACACCGGGCATCAGGCGTACCGGGCGCAAGTTCACGTACTGGTCGAAGTCGCGCCGGAACTTGATTAGCGAACCCCACAGCGAGATGTGATCCGGTACGGTAGCCGGCCAGCCGACTGCGCCGAAATAAATGGCATCGAAGCCCTTGAGCTGCTCGAACCAGTCGTCTGGCATCATCTTGCCGTGCGCCAGGTAGTAGTCGCAATTGGCCCACTCAAAAGTCGTGAATTCGAGATCAATCGCGAATTTTCTCGCGGCAACCTCTAGAACACGCAAACCTTCAGGCATGACTTCCTGGCCAATACCATCACCGGCGATCACCGCGATTTTGTGCTGCATGTCGATTTCCTCTGTAATGAACGGATGTCAGGTTCGGCTAGCTTAGAGGCCACGAAAATATTTACAATCCGTGTAGATGTGAATCCTGTGGATACGATTCGTGAACATTAAGCCCCAGCTCGACGATCTCCGCCTGTTCTGCGTGGTGGCACGCAACCGCAGCTTTGCCGCCACTTCCCGCGAACTCGGCATTTCAAAGGCCGTGGTCAGCAAGCGCATCGCCCTGCTTGAAGGCGCCGTGCAGGAAAGCCTGTTTCATCGGACGACGCGTAATGTGTCGATAACGGCGCAAGGCGAGATCGTCCACCAATGGGCGCAGCGCATCCTCGAAGATGTCGATCTGATGGGGGAGGCGATTTCCAGGGAAAAGGCGGCGCCGAGCGGGCTTTTGCGGATTTGCAGCAGCACCGGCTTCGGGCGCAGCCGCTTGGCACCGGCGCTCTCGGCACTGGCCCGACAGTGCCCGCAATTTGAAATTCAGGTCGAGCTGTTCGACCGTCTGGTTGATCTGGTGGATGAAGGCTTTCAGCTCGATATCCGGATCGGCCAGGTGCGCGAAGGGAATGTCATCAAGCGCCGGATCGCCCGTAACCGGCGGGTGCTGTGCGCCTCGCCGGCTTATATCGAGCGCTTCGGAATGCCACTATCGCTGGAAGATCTGAAGGCCCATCGCTGCATTCCGATCCGCGAACGTGATCAGGATTTCGGGCGCTGGGAGTTGGACGGGCCGGACGGCCTCGTCGCCATCAAGGTCAGCGGGCCGCTCTCCGCCAACAACGGCGAAATCGTCCGCCAGTGGGCCATCGACGGTCACGGCATCATTCTGCGCTCGACCTGGGATATCAGCCGGGAAATCGAGACTGGCGTGCTGGTGCCAGTATTGCCCCAGTATTTCCAGCAGGCGGACGTCTGGGCTGTCTACCCTTCCCGGCTGTCTGTCTCAGCCAAGGTCAAGGTCTGTGTCGAATTTCTCGAACAATGGTTTGATCAGACCGGGATGAACGAGCACTCATAGTTCTACCAATTCGAACTGTTCTGGTTCGGACTGTCGGCGTGCCGGCTCAGATAGTCCCGCAGGTGTTCGACAAAATAGGCGACCTTGGCGGACAGGTTCAGTCGCTCCAGATAGACGGCATAGATATCGGCGGGCGGCGTGTCGTAGTCCGCCAGAACCTGTACCAGCCGGCCACTCCGCAGATATTTGGCGACATCCCACTCGGCGCGCATCAGGATGCCATGCCCCTCCAAAGCCCAATTGATTGCGACTTCTCCGTCATTGGTGCTCAGCTTGCCGTGCACCTTGATGGTTTCCGTTTGCTTCCCGCGGCTCAGTCGCCAATTGCCAGAGGCGGATTCGTTTTGCCGCAGCACGATGCATCGGTGCTGCGTCAGTTCATGGGGGAAGGTTGGCTGACCAGCAGTGCGCAGATAGGCCGGTGACGCACACAGCAGGCGCCGGTTGGCGGCGATTTTTTTGGCAATCAGACGCGAGTCGGGTAGATCGCCGAAGCGGATCGATACGTCGATTGCTTCGTCCGGCAAATTTATTGGGCGGTCGGTCAGGTGCAGTTGGACTTCGACGTCCGGGTAGGTTTTCGTGAACGCCGAAATGGCCGGGCCGATGTAGGAACGACCAAAGCCCAGCGGCGCATTGACCCGCAACAAGCCTTTCGGCGCCGCCCGGCTACTTGAAACCAGGCGTTCCATTTCATCTATGTCGCTCAGGATGCGTTGCGCATTCCCGAAGTAGACCTCCCCTTCGCTGGTCAGGCTGATACGGCGCGTCGTTCGGTTGAGGAGCCGCACGCCCAGGCGCTCTTCCAGTTGCGACAGGCGACGCGATACCGCCGGCGGAGTCAGGTTCAGTTCCCGCGCCGTTGCGGCAAGGCTGCCCTGCTTGATCAGGAGGCAGAAGAAGGCCAGTTCGGAATCGGTGTTCATTGTTAAATTTTACGCATTAATGAATGAACTTTACATCGATAAATGTTTTTTCAAAAGGTTTTAATCTCCGTTCCACGCTGCAGCCCCAATAGAGAACAGCGTTCTTCGAATCGAAGGATCGGGGCAACGACAAAGCCGCAGAAGACGGTGGAAATCACCAGGCAAGGCCATCGGCACTGCCGGCATCGACGGGTAATCGTTCAATAACGGAGACTACAAATGGAAATGGATATCGAGAAGCGGACCTTACGCCGAATCACCTGGCGCATCGTGCCCTTCATCATGCTGCTCTACTTCATCGCCTACCTGGATCGGGTCAATATCGGCTTTGCCGCCTTGACCATGAAGCAGGATCTGGGCTTTAGCGCCTCCATCCTGGGTTTCGGGGCGGGTATTTTCTTCTGGGGCTACTTCATGTTCGAGGTGCCCTCCAATATTATTTTGCACAAGGTTGGCGCACGACTCTGGATCGCCCGGGTAATGGTCACCTGGGGGATCATATCGGCCTGCATGGCCTTCGTCGAAGGACCAACCAGCTTCTATATCATGCGCTTCCTGCTCGGTGCAGCGGAGGCAGGTTTCTTCCCCGGCATCATCCTATATCTCAGCTACTGGTTCCCGGCACGTCATCGGGCAGGCGTGACGGCGTTCTTCATGGCGGCAGCACCGATCTCCACCGCACTGGGCTCGCCGGTTTCCGCTGCGCTGCTGGAAATGAACGGTGTCATGGGACTGGCCGGCTGGCAGTGGATGTTCATCCTTGAGGCCATTCCGGCACTGATCCTGGGTGTCGTCGTATTCTTTTACATGACCGATCGCCCCGAAAAGGCCAAGTGGCTGAAGGATGACGAGCGTACCTGGCTGGTCAACGCCATGAACGCGGAAGAGTCCAGCAAGGCCGCCAGCGGCAATCACAGCATCATGAGCGCCTTGACCAATCCCCGGGTGCTTGCCCTGGCCATGATCTATTTCGGTACGTCGGCCGGTTTGTACACCCTCGGCATCTGGGCACCGCAGATCATCAAGCAACTGGGCGTCTCATCGATGACGGTCGGTTTCCTGAATGCGATTCCGCCGATTGTGTCCGTCCTCGCCATGGTTTTGTGGTCCCGTCATTCCGACCGCACCGGCGAGCGCACCTGGCACGTCATCCTGGCTTGCCTGGCTGCGGCCAGCGGTCTGGTGATTGCAGCCAGCGCCAACAGCGTCGTCGGTCTGATTGCCGCCCTGACCATCGTCAATGTCGGGATCAGCTGCGCCAAGCCGCCGCTGTGGAGTATGCCGACCATGTTCCTGTCCGGCACCGCTGCCGCAACGGGCATCGCCGCCATCAACTCGATTGGCAATCTTGGCGGTTTTGCCGGCCCGGCCATGATCGGCTGGGTCAAGGATCAGACCGGCAGTTTCGCGGGCGGACTGTATTTTGTTGCTGGTCTGCTCATGCTCTCTGCTGTTCTGACCCTGCTGCTGTCTCGTTCGCAGAAACCGAATGTAGTAACTGCCGGAATGACGGCTCACTGAAACAGTCTCACCCGCAACATCCCCAACAAATTTTAGAGGAGCATCAAAATGGACAAGGAAACAGCAGTACAGTCCTTGACGGACACCATGGCCAAATTCACGTCCTACATCGGCAAGCGTTTGCCCAAGGACGTCAAGGCAAAACTGGCCGACCTGCGCACGATGGAAACCAATCCTCTGGCCAAGTCGATCTATGACTCGATGGCCGGCAACCAGGAAGCCGCCGACAAGCTGGATCGCCCGAGTTGCCAGGACACCGGCGTCATCCAGTACTTCATCTCGGCTGGTTCCAACTTCCCGCTGATCGGCGAGCTTGAAGAAGTTCTGCGCAATGCGACATTGGGCGCGACGAAGATGGGGCCGCTGCGTCACAACGCCGTCGAAACCTTTGACGAGAAGAACACCGGCACCAATACCGGCACCCAGATCCCCTGGCTGGACTGGCGCATCATTCCCGGTGAAGACACCTGCCTGATCGATGTGTATATGGCTGGCGGCGGCTGCACGCTCCCGGGTGCGGCCAAGGTGTTGATGCCTGGCCAGGGTTATGAAGGCGTGGCCGAGTTTGTCATGGATGTGATTACCCAGCGTGGCGTCAATGCCTGCCCGCCGCTACTCGTCGGGGTCGGTGTTTCAACGTCGGTCGAGACGGCGGCTCGCCTTTCCAAGTTGGCAATTCTGCGTCCGGTTGATTCCAAGAGTTCAAATGCCAATGCGGCATTGATGGAAGAGTTGCTGGAACAAGGTCTGAACGAGATCGGCATCGGCCCGCAGGGCCTGACCGGCAATAGCAGCGTCATGGGCGTCAATATCGAATCGTCGGCCCGTCATCCATCAACCATCGGTGTCGCTGTTAACACCGGTTGCTGGGCTCACCGCCGCGGAAAAATCCGGATCAATCCGGATATGTCTTACGAAATCATTTCCCACGAAGGAGTAGTCCTGTGAAAAAGATTCTGACCACCCCGATCAAGGACGAGGATCTTAAAGATTTGAATGTTGGCGACGTGGTCTATCTGACCGGCCGCCTCGTCACCTGCCGCGATGTCGCGCATCGCCGCCTGATTGAGCAGAAACGTGAGTTACCAGTCAACCTTGAAGGCGGTGCAATCTTTCATGCTGGCCCCATCGTTCGAAAGAATGCAGAAGACAAGTATGAAATGGTTTCAATTGGTCCAACAACCAGCATGCGGATGGAAAAATTCGAGCGCGAGTTCATCAAGCAAACCGGTGTAAAACTGATCGTCGGTAAGGGTGGCATGGGGCCGGAAACGGTGGCCGGCTGCCAGGAAGGCATTGCAGTCCATGCGATTTTCCCCGGCGGCTGTGCGGTGCTGGCAGCTACCCAGGTGGAAGAAATCGAAGGCTACGAGTGGCCCGACCTGGGCATGCCGGAAACGCTGTGGATCAACCGGGTCAAGGAGTTTGGCCCGCTGATCATCTCGATTGACACCAAGGGGAACAACCTGATCGCCGATAACAAGGTCCATTTCAACGAGAAGAAAAAGCCGGTGCTGGAAAGAATCAGCAAGCAGCTAAGTTTCATCAAGTAGCAGCCATAAAAGCGGGTGAAAACAGCATGTGTTGCTTTCACCCGCTTGCATCACTTTCAGGTACCGCCCTGTAAGGATGGCGGTTTCTCCTGAACGAATAACAAAAGGATGGATAACTCGGCTGGGCACGCCGCAATGCGATTGGCAAAGTCCGCTCCCTCTGCTTTGTTCGCCTGGAAAAAAATCCCTCAATTGGAGGCAGACATGGATTCCAAACAATTGCGCGAAGCCGCGCTCTACTATCACCGTGAGCCCAAGCCGGGCAAGATTGCGGTCACCCCAATCAAGCAACTCACCAACCAGTACGACCTGTCCTTGGCGTATTCGCCAGGAGTCGCTTTTGCCTGCGAGGAAATCGTCGCCGATCCGGCCGAAGCCGATACTCTCACTGCCCGCGGCAACCTAGTCGGTGTCATCACCAACGGCACGGCCGTTCTCGGCCTCGGGCCGATCGGGCCACTAGCCGCCAAGCCGGTGATGGAGGGCAAGGGCGTGCTGTTCAAGAAATTCGCCAATATTGATGTCTTCGATCTGGAAGTCGACGAGCGTGATCCGGACAAGCTGATCGACATCATCGCCTCGCTGGAGCCGACCTTCGGCGGCATCAACCTGGAAGACATCAAGGCGCCCGAGTGCTTCTACATCGAGAAGAAGCTGCGCGAGCGGATGAAGATTCCCGTCTTCCATGACGACCAGCACGGTACGGCCATCGTCGTTGGCGCCGCGGTTCTCAATGGTCTGCATCTGATCGGCAAGGATCTGTCCCAGGTCAAGATTGTCACCTCCGGTGCGGGCGCTGCCGCCCTGGCCTGTCTCGACCTGCTGGTCATGCTCGGCGCACCACCGAGCAACATCTGGGTGACCGATATCAAGGGTCTGGTCTATGAAGGCCGGATCGAAGAGATGGACGAAATCAAGGCGCGCTACGCCAAGGTGACGGATGCCCGGACACTCGGTGAAGTCATCGCCGATGCCGATGTCTTCCTCGGCCTGTCAGCTGGTGGGGTGCTGAAACCAGAGATGGTGGCCAAGATGGCGGCCAATCCGCTGATCATGGCGTTGGCCAACCCGACGCCGGAAATTACCCCAGAACTGGTCAAGGGCGTGCGCGACGACGCCATCATTTGTACCGGTCGTTCGGATTACCCGAACCAGGTCAATAACGTCCTCTGTTTCCCCTTCATCTTCCGTGGTGCGCTCGACGTAGGCGCAACGACGATTACCGAGAAAATGAAGATGGCGGCCGTGCGTGCCATCGCCGAACTGGCGCGCGCCGAGCAATCCGAGGTTGCAGCGCGGGCCTACGGTGAGAAGGTGGTGAGCTTTGGTCCGGAATACCTGATTCCGAACCCCTTCGACCCGCGCCTGATCGTCAAGATCGCGCCGGCCGTGGCCAAGGCAGGTATGGACTCCGGCGTCGCAACGCGGCCGATCAAGGACTGGGATGCCTACATCCAGGGCCTGAACGAATTCGTCTACCACTCCGGCATGATCATGAAGCCGGTCTTCTCGCAGGCCAAGATGGCACCCAAGCGCATTGTCTTTGCCGAGGGTGAGGATGAGCGCGTGCTGCGGGCTATTCAGGTCGTGGTGGACGAAGGTATTGCCCGGCCTGTTCTCATTGGTCGCCCCGATGAAATTGCCAAACGGATCGATATGGCTGGTCTGCGAATTCGTCAGGGTGATGATTTTGAAGTGGTGCATTCGGAAGGCTCCGAATTTTTCGACAAGCATTACGAAGAGTTCTGGAAGACCTACCATGCGCTGACTGAACGCAAAGGTGTTTCGCCAGACTACGCCAAGCGCGAAGTTCGTCGTCGGGCCACGCTGTGCGGTGCCCTGATGGTGCATTTGGGCTACGCCGATGGCCTCATTTGCGGCACCTTCGGACGCCACGAAACGCACAGGGAGTACGTAGAAAGTGTCATTGGCACCCGGACCAGACACGATCGGTTCTATGCCATGAACCTGCTGATGCTGCCCGGCCGCACAGTGTTCATAGGCGACACCTACGTCAATTACGATCCGACGGCCGAGCAACTGGCCGAGATGACCTTGCTGGCGGTTGAGGAGATTCGAAACTTCGGCATTCAGCCGAAAGTGGCTCTGCTGTCGCATTCAACCTTTGGAACTCAAGACACACCGACTTCGCTGAAGATGCGCGATGTCCTAGCGCAGTTACATCAGCGTGCACCAGATCTTGAAGTTGAGGGGGAAATGCACGGCGATGCGGCGCTCGACGAGCACATCCGTAAAACGGCCTTCCCGAACTCCCGTCTCAAGGGCCAGGCCAACTTGCTCATCATGCCGAGCCTGGACGCGGCAAATATCTCTTTCAACTTGTTGAAGGTGGCTGCGGGTGACAATCTGACTATCGGTCCGATCCTGCTTGGTGCAGCGAAGCCTGTGAATGTACTGACGCCTACCGCCACCGTTCGCCGTATTGTGAACATGACAGCGCTAACTGTCGTCGATAGCCGCTAGAAGAGCCAGGCAGCAAGTACTGAGCATGCCCCTTGGGAAAGACATTTATTGAAAATGGAGGAATATCATGCCAAAGGTCTATTGGGTAAACGCTTATCGGGCAGTAAATAATCCTGACAAACTTGCCGCATACGCGAAGCTTGCCGGCCCGGCTATCGCCGCTGGCGGAGGGCGATTTTTGGTGCGTGGTGAGCCAGCCAAGGTTTACGAAAACGGTTTGATGCTGCGTACCGTACTTATCGAATTCGACAGTGTGGCGCAAGCGATTGCCACCCATGACAGTCCCGCTTATCAAGCCGCATTGGTGGCACTTGGCAACGGGGCAGAACGAGACATCCGCATCATCGAAGGGCTCTGAACGTTTGACTATCATTGTTCGAAGAGATTTTTCGGCAGTTAAATGAGTGGTGGCCTAGTCCGGTGCGACGGATGATATACAGCGTTCATACCATGACCCACCGACCGTTTTGGCCAATTAGCCAGCCGAGAACCTACGGGGCTAAATCTCACCGTGCTGTTGAATGTCCTTGATATCCAGCTGACACAATTCGTTGAGCCTTGCACCGGTAAACAAGCCGAGTAGAGGAGCCCAGAAATCAACGGGCCGCTCCGCTTCGCTCAAAAAATTTGAATGAAATATCTTCATGAGATCATCATCAGAAAATGGCTTGTAGCTATCTGATGCAGCGGATTTCTTCGCATCTCGTTTAGAAAACACCTTGTGGCCACTGCTCACCAACGCCTGACCTTCGGGAAGCAGGCCGATAGTCTGGGCAAGAACGAACAGGCCGTTGATGGCCGCCAGATATTTTTGGGAGATTGTCTTGGGCGCAAGGCCTTCCGCTAAAAGATCGTCAATGAAGTCGGCAAGGTCGGCACGGGTAATGCTGTGAACGGGAATGTGTTTTTTCTTCTTCCGAAGTTCCAGCCATTCCACAAACTTCCGATGATAGTTGCCGTATTCATAGAGAGTCTTTACGGCAAGCTTGTTGCGTTTGCGGGTAGCGTACCTTGGCACCATTTCCTGAATGGTAGTGCCCCCTTCTTCGGTCTTCTGGGCGGGAGCTTGCGCGACGGGAGCAATCCGTGTGGGATTCGGGCCAGCCAGCAGCTTTGCCATTGCATCACCTGACAGATTCAGGGTTTGCAGGATATGGACCGCACGGTTCATATCTTCGTCGCTGTTGATATTGCGCAGGGTAAAGCCTCCCGGCATTTCAATATCAAGTTTACGGACATTGGGTTTCGCTGACGGCTCAAACAGATCGTTCACTTCAGAGAGCGGCACGCCGGCCAGTTCTGAAAGTTGCTGACGATCCATTTTGTGAAGCAGATCAAGCAGGAGGTCGCTTTCAGGGCGTTCACCAGCGATGAGTTCTGCCACCTTGTCAATTTCTTCTCCCATCGCCCTCTGCCACCCCTGTTGTCGAGTAAGGATTATGGCTGACAGACACGAGGATTTGAAACGGGCTTCTTGTGGGTTCTTGGTTTTCAAGGAGATTCGCTTCTCCTTGATGGTGCTCCCTGTCCTGAAGCTCAGGCGGAAGTAAAAAACACCATGGCGCGACTTGGCGAGGTGTGAAGGCTGTTTCATGATGGCTCCCAGAGTATGGGACACCGGCCTGGGACACCTGTCGCGTGACGTCAAAAAAAATGCCCTGTATAATCAGGGCATTAAGTGTCGCTGGCGGAGAGGGTGGGATTCGAACCCACGGTACCTTGCAGTACGCCTGATTTCGAATCAGGTACATTCGACCACTCTGCCACCTCTCCGCGGGACCGAAATAATATCACAACAGATGCGCTGGATAAAACGACTATTGA
>CAIXSK010000074.1 GCA_903922075.1 uncultured beta proteobacterium
CATCGAACCGGTTCTGCATGCGCCGGATGCGCTCGAACAGGCGAGCGTCAACCAATGCTGCAACCGGCTTGCCGTCCTTGTTGATGACTACGCTATCGTGGCGGAACTGCACCTGATTCAGCATCTCGCCAAGATTTTGCCGAAAGGTGACTGCACTCGTTTGGGTGATCATCGCTCGCTCCTTGCGTTTAACCATAATGATCATTATGGTCACCAATCCAAACAAGGTCAAATCTCCATGAGAAATTGCACCGGGCGCAGAGCACCTCGAGAACTTCAGCAGTCGATCTGATGCGCTTTCAGGAATATGGCGGCGTAGCGGCGGTAGACCTCACTGTGCACGAAGATCGCATGCAGGTCGGCGTCGATGTGGCCGCT
This sequence comes from uncultured beta proteobacterium, assembly GCA_903922075.1. Classification (GTDB taxonomy): domain Bacteria; phylum Pseudomonadota; class Gammaproteobacteria; order Burkholderiales; family Rhodocyclaceae; genus Azonexus. The sequence continues at coordinate 379 of CAIXSK010000074.1, forward strand.
CTGGCTGAATTTTTCGAGGACGCCCAGCGCCCGCGACAGCGTCATGCCGTCCTTGTACGGCCGATCCTTGGCGGTCAACGCTTCGAAGATGTCGGCAATGCCCATGATCCGGGCCTGCCAGCTCATTTCTTCTCGCATCAGGCCTTTCGGGTAGCCTTTGCCGTCCATGCGCTCGTGGTGGCCGCCGGCGTATTCTGGGACGTTTTTCAGGTGCCTGGGCCAGGGGAGCTGCTCCAGCATCCGGATGGTGGCGACGATGTGGTGGTTGATGATGTCGCGCTCGGCGGCGGTTAGCGTGCCGGAGGGGATGGTGAGGTTTTCGAGTTCGTCGGCGCTGAGGAAAGGCACTTCTTCGCCATCCGGGTTGCGCCAGCGGTAGGCTTCGGCGATTCGCCGGACCTGCGCGATAGCCTCGGCGGGCATCTTTTCGCTGCCGATGTTGGCCTGGCGCAGAATGCTACGGTCGATGGCAATTTTTTGGCAAAAACCAAAATAGGCTTCTTCGGCCGCCAGCGGATCGCCGCCTTCGGCAATGCTGCGCCATTTGCGCACTTCGGCATCGCGCCGGATGATTTCAAAGCGGGTGTCGATCAGGTCGATACGATCGTAGATGGTCTGCAGCTTGGTGGCCTTATCGACGACATGCACCGGCGTCGTCACCTTGCCGCAGTCGTGTAGCAGGGCGGCAATGCGCAGTTCGTAGCGGTCCTTGTCGGTCAGCCGAAAATCGGCGAGCGGGCCCTCGCGGACGGCGTCGGCGGCCTCCGCAAGCATCATGGTCAGCTCCGGCACGCGCTGGCAGTGGCCGCCGGTGTAGGGCGATTTTTCGTCGATGGCGAGGTTGATCAGCTTGATGAAGGACTCGAACAGGGCTTCGAGTTGTTGCACCAGCTGACGATTGCTCAAGGCCACGGCGGCCTGTGAGGCGAGCGATTCGGCCAGTCGCTGGTCGGCCGGCGAGAATTCGACGACCTTGCCGGTATCGGCAGCGATGGCGTTGATCAGTTGCAACACGCCGATAACTTCGCCTTCGTGGTCCTTCATCGGCACGGTCAGAAAGGATTGCGAGCGGTAGCCGGTGCGAGCATCGAACTGGCGGGTGCCGGAAAAATCGAAGCCCTGCGCCACATAGGCATCGGCGATGTTGATCGTCCTGCCGGTCACGGCGGCCGCCACGGCGACCATGCTGTCGTTGGGCGAGCCGTCTTCGCGATGGAGCGGCAGGTCGGGGAACTTGCCAGAAATCGGCTGATCGCTGCTGCCGCCGAAGGCGAGGCCCAGCGAATCGGTGCGGACGATTTCGAAATGCAGCTGGCGCCGGTCGTCCGAGACCAGATAGAGGGTGCCGCCATCGGCATGGGTAATCTGCTTGGCCGCGAGGACGATCTTTTCGAGCAGCCGGTTGAGATTGCGCTCGTCGGACAGCGAAGCGCCGATGTCGTTGAGCTGATCAAGGCGACAGAAAAGCTCGTCCTGGGTTTCCATTACAGCGGGGCTCCGACGGCGGAAGCGACCGAGACCATCTCAGAACTCGAAAATATCGTTGTTCTGCAGCATGTTCGGAGCGTACTCGCCCAGGCAGGCCTCCAGTTCGGACATGGTCGCTTCGATCTGCCCGGGCTTGAGATGGGTGATGTGCAACTGGCAGCCCCGCTCCACTTTGGCCAGTTCGGCGGCCAGCAGATCGGGGCAGAGATGGCGGGAAACCTCGGCCAATTTCCGCTCACGGTTGGAAAAGGCGCATTCGATGATCAGGTGACGCAGGTTGCCGATGCGGTTGACCGTCTGCCAGAGGGCGTCGCACGGGCCGGTATCGCCGGAATAGACGAGACTGGCGATGCCGGAATCGAGCTGGTAAGCGACGGCCGGCACGGTATGCTCGACCGGCAACGCGGTGATGTGGCGTCCGCCGAGGGCAATGGTTTTGCCCAGCTCGACGGGTTGATAGCGCATGAACGGCGCCGAGGCGTCCGGCACGCTGGTGAAGTCGGGCCAGATGGTCCAGTTGAAAATGTGCTGGCGCAGACTGTCGAGCACCGCCGGGATGCCGTAAACGGTCAGCGGCCTGCTCCGCAGATCGGCGACGGTGTCGATCATCAGCGGCAGCGAGGCGATGTGATCGAGATGGGCATGGGTCAGGAAGATGTGATCGATGGCCGCCAGTTCGGCCACGGACAATTCGGCGACCCCGGTGCCGGCATCGATCAGGATGTCGTGATCGACCAGGAACGACGAGGTACGCAGATGCCGGCCACCGATGCCGCCGCTGCAACCGAGAACACGTAACTTCATGGTGGCCCGGTGTCAGCCCTTGAGGAAAAAAGCCATCTTGATGCCGGCGATTTCGATCACGTCGTGATCGGCGAGGGGATGGGCCTGGGCATCGAGGGATTTTCCGTTGAGCAGCGGGAACTGCGCCCCCTCGACATGGGTGATGAAATAACCATGCGGCCGACGGGCGATCACGGCCACCTGCAAGCCGGGCTTGCCCAGCGTCGTCAGCGTCTTGGTCAGATCCAGTTCCTTGCCGGCATTCGGGCCGTTGAGCAACTGGACGGCCGCCGCCATCCCGGGAGCCGGCGGCTTCGGTTGCGAGGCGACACCGACGCTTGAACGCGTCAGGCGGTCGGTCGGCTCCAGCTGCAGTTCCGAAGGCAGGCGCAGAGAACCGGAGCGGATCGCCGCATTCTTCTCGAAATCGCTGGCTGCCGCCCCGGCCTGCAGGTCGGCCATGTACTTCATCTTGTATTTGCCGAGTTCGATCACATCGTTGTTGCGCAGGAAATGCTTCTTGATCGGCTGGCCATTGACCAGGGTGCCGTTGGTGCTGTTCAGGTCCTCGAGGAAAGAGTCGGCCAGAATGGAGACCACCACGGCGTGCTCGCCGGAAATGGCCAGGTTGTCGATCTGGATGTCGTTGTGCGGCTTGCGCCCGATGCTGAGACGCTCCTTGTTGAGGGGAATCTCTTTCAACACCAGACCGTCCATCGAAAGGATCAGTTTTGCCATCTTGCCTTCCTCATTTCACTTCAATCGTGCCAGCAAACGCTGCCACCAGCCACGTCGAGAGGCAAAGTCGCCCCGAATCTTGACCAGGATGACCGAGATATTGTCCCGACCGCCATTCTCGTTGGCCATCTGCACCAGATGATCGGCCGCCAGTTGCAGATTGCCCCCCAGGGACTGCAAGGCGAGGCCGATGTCGTGGTCGTCGACCATGTCGTTCAGGCCGTCCGAACAGAGCAGGACGATATCTCCCGGCGCCACGGCAAAATCATGAATCTCTACTGCGACGACCGGCTCCACCCCGAGCGCCCGGGTCACCAAATTCCTGTTCCCCGAGAATCGAGCTTCTTCCGGGGTAATCATGCCATTATCAAGCTGTTCCTGTAAGAGGGAATGGTCACGGGTCAGCTGTTCGAATTTGTCGCCACGCAGACGATAGAGCCGGGAATCGCCGACGTGTCCGACGCTCATCCGGTTGTCGTAAAACCAGGCCACCACCAGCGTCGTTCCCATGCCGGCATAGGCCGGCTCGCTCCGCGAGGCGTTAAAAATGGAAAAATTGGCGGCCTCGACTTCATTGACGATGTGCTGCTCAACCTCGGCAGCATCGAAGACGCACCGGGTATCTTGCGCCAAGCCCGTCGCAATGACACGACCCAGGTCGGCGGCCAGGCGGGTCGTCGCCATGCCGCTGGCCACTTCGCCGGCGTTGTAACCGCCCATGCCGTCGGCCAGGATGGCCACCCCCAGGCCGGCATCGGCAAATACGGCATCTTCGTTGTGCGAACGGATGGCACCCGGATCGGTGCACACGGCCATTTCGAGGGATGTGGCGAGGTTCATTGGCAAGGCAACTCGCTGCCCAGGCCGCGCTCTTCGGCAAGCTGCACCACCCGCAGCGCCACCGCCAGATCCTGGATGGCCATACCCTGCGATTCGAACAGCGTGATCTGCCCGGCGTCGGTGCGCCCGGCGTGGCGGCCGACGATCACCTCGCCGAGTTCGACCAGTTGCCGCGCGTGCAGGCGGCCTTTTTCGAGCAGCGGCAGCAGGTCGCCGGCCTCGGCCAGCGCCGTCGGCACCGCATCGACAGTGACCAGATCGCAACGGCGGACCGCCGCTTCCGACAATTCCTGGCGAATCAGCGCATTGGACCCCGCCGCGTTGATGTGCGCGCCCGGTTCGAGCCAGTCGGCGTCGAACAAGGGCTGCGCGGCCGTCGTCACCGTGCCGACGATATCGCTGCCGCGCACGGTCTCCTCGGCGCTGGCGGCCGGCACGACTGCCACGCCGGTCGCTTCGCTCAGGCGCTGGCAGAAGGCCTGCAACTTGTCGGCATGGCGGCTGAACACTTTGACGCGCGTTAGCGGCAAGGCGGCGCAGATCGCCCGGACATGCCCTTCGGCCTGCCAGCCGGCACCGAACACGCCGGCCACCGTCGCATCAGGACGGGCCAGCCACTTGGCGGCGACGCCGCTGGCCGCGCCGGTGCGGATCATGCCGAGATAGTCGGCCTCGATGACGGCCCGGAGCTGGCCGCTGGCCGCGTCGAACAGATGGACCAGGAAACGGTTGCCCGAGCGATTGCTGGTGTAGGCCTTGTAGCCGAGCACGCCCTGGGCCGGCAGGCCGCCCTGCAAAATGTGGAGCACCGTTTGCGGCAGGCGGGTACGGGCGCGCGGAACGTCCAGCGCCTGGCCGAGCGCCAGGTCGCGATGCGCCGATTCGACGGCCTCCAGGGCCAATGCTACGGTCAGTAGGTTTTTTACGTCATTTTCCGAGAGAAATAAGGCCATGCCCGGATGCTCCTGAGTGTTCCCAGCCCGCCAGATCTCCGCCCACGCGAATACCCTTCAAACGAGCAATTTTACGTTTAGACGCGATTGATAAAACGACGACTATTTCACGAATACCGGAATTCTCAGACGACGGTGACGTCCTGCCTGGCCAGCATTCGCTGCTCCAGCCAGCGCCCGATACCGACGACCAGCACCGCACCGATCACCCCGGCCGCCTTGCTCGACCATCCCGGCAGCGGCGGCAGCAGAGCCAGCACGCCGGGATCGCTGAAGATCATCTGGCCGGCGACATAGCCGAGCAGGCCAGCGCCGAACAGCACGATGGACGGATAGCGCTCCATCCAGTGCAGGATCAGCTGGCTCGACCAGACGATCAGCGGAATGCTGACGGCCAACCCGAAGAGGAGCAACGCCAGGCTGCCGTGCGCCGCCCCGGCGACGGCAATGACGTTGTCCAGGCTCATCACGAAATCGGCGACGACGATGGTCTTGACCGCCCCCCACAGGTGGGCCGAGGGCTCGATGTCGTGGCCGTTCTCATCCTCGGGCAGCATCAGCTTGACGGCGATCCAGACCAGCAGCAGGCCGCCAACCAGCTTCAGCCAGGGCAGGTTCATGACCAGCGCGGCGAACACGGTGAGCACGACGCGCAGGCTGACCGCCCCGGCGACGCCCCAGAAAATGCCCGTCTTGCGCTGTTCCGGCGACAGGTTGCGGCAGGCCAGCGCGATGACGACCGCGTTGTCGCCGGAGAGCACGATATCGATCAGGATGATCTGGCCGACGGCGATCCAGAAGGCGGCGGAGGTGAGGTCGAGTTCCATGTTTCAATCCACGCCCGGAATAGCCGGGCGAAAAAAAGCGGGCACATGGCCCGCCTTTTTAGTTGAGCAAAGCTCGAATTTTACAGCATGGCCTTCAACAGCTTGGCCATTTCGGACGGGTTGCGCGTCACCTTGAAGCCGCACTCTTCCATGATGGCGAGCTTGGCATCGGCGGTGTCGGCGCCGCCGGAGATCAAGGCACCGGCGTGGCCCATGCGCTTGCCGGCCGGGGCGGTGACACCGGCGATGAAGCCGACGATCGGCTTCTTCATGTTTTCCTTGCACCACATGGCGGCTTCGGCTTCGTCCGGACCGCCGATTTCGCCGATCATGATCACGGCGTCGGTTTCCGGATCGTCGTTGAAGGCCTTCATGACGTCGATGTGCTTCAGACCGTTGATCGGGTCACCACCGATACCGACGGCGGAAGACTGACCGAGGCCGATTTCAGTCAACTGGCCGACGGCTTCGTAGGTCAGGGTGCCGGAACGCGAAACCACGCCGATGCGACCCTTGCGGTGGATGTGACCCGGCATGATGCCGATCTTCACTTCGTCCGGGGTGATCAGGCCGGGGCAGTTCGGGCCGAGCAGCAGGGTCTTCTTGCCGCCGGCGGCTTCCTTGGCCTTCATCTTGTTGCGCAGGATCAGCATGTCGCGGACCGGGATGCCTTCGGTGATGCAGATGGCCAGGTCGAGGTCGGCTTCAACGGCTTCCCAGATCGCGGCGGCGGCGCCCGGGGGCGGCACGTAGATCACGGAAACGGTGGCGCCGGTTTCAGCGGCAGCTTCCTTGACCGAGGCGTAGATCGGGATGTTGAAGATCGACTCGCCGGCCTTCTTCGGGTTCACGCCGGCCACGAAGCATTCCTTGCCGTTGGCGTATTCCTGGCACTTTTCCGTGTGGAACTGGCCGGTCTTGCCGGTGATGCCCTGGGTGATGATGCGGGTGTTCTTGTTGATGAAAATGGACATTCAATAGCTCCTTACTTGACCGCAGCGACGATCTTGGTGGCGGCTTCGGCCATGGAATCGGCAGAGATGATCGGCAGACCGGAATCCTTGAGGATCTGCTTGCCCATGTCTTCGTTGGTACCCTTCATGCGCACGACCAGCGGCACCGACAGATGGGTTTCGCGGGCTGCGGCAACGACGCCGGTGGCGATGGTGTCGCACTTCATGATGCCGCCGAAGATGTTGACCAGGATGCCCTTGACCTTGGGGTTCTTGAGCATGATCTTGAAGGCTTCGGTGACCTTCTCGGTCGTTGCGCCGCCGCCGACGTC
>CAIXSK010000075.1 GCA_903922075.1 uncultured beta proteobacterium
AACGCCGGAAGCGTGCAGCAGCTTCTTGGTCAGTTCCTTGTCCTGGGCAATCGATTCGCCGATGGCACTGGTGAAGCTGGTTTCGGCGGCCTGGATGCGCTTCTGCTTGCTGCCCCAGCCGAACTGGACCAGGCTGCCCTGGGTCAGGCGGCGATAGGGGATGCCGCGGGCGACGGCGGCGGCGACGATGGCGCCGGTCGACGGGCCGAGGCGGATGTCCTCATCGAGTTCGCGCAGCTCCTTCAACACCGCGTCAAGATCGAAAGGCGTGCCGTCGAGTGCCGACTGGCAAAGTTGCTCGGCGCGCTCGAAGGCGAGGCGGCCGACGTCTTCCTCGGAATATTCGACGACGACTTGATAGACGCCGGCATCGACCGTCTGCGTCGTCCGGCTGAAGGTCACCGGGCAGCCGGCCTGGGCTTGCAGGCCGAGGGCGCAGAACTCGAGGGCGTGGGCCATCGAGACGGTGTCGAGGTGATCCGACGGGATCAGGTCGCCGAGTTCCGGGAAGCGCTCGCGCAGGCGGGCTTCAAAACCGGGCAGGTCGGCGATGGCCTGTTCGCCACCTTCGCAGGTGGCGATGGCCTGGATCGCAGTGTGGCGGCTCCACAGGTTGGGGCCGCGCAAGGCACGAATGCGGGAAACGTCCATGACGCGTTATTCCTCGTTATTTCCGGGCGTTAGCCGGCTTCTTGGGTTGCGACTTTTTGGCAGGCTGCAGGATCAGCGATGCGGGATCGGCCAGTTCGAGGCCGAAGGTCTTCAGACCGGTCGTCATCACTTCCTGGCTGAGGCCGAGCGCCCAGCCGGCAGCGATGCCGGCCAGCACGTTGGCGATGTGCTTGGCCTGCTTGGCCTTGCCGATGTAGGGCGCGTCGATCAGGCGGCAGAGGCGGGTTTCATCGTTGCCGGAACGCAGCACGATGCGATTGTCGACCACCGTCACGCCGCGCTTGCCGGCGGCCAGGTGGGCGACCAGCACCGGGTTGGCCGGATCAACGGCGAAGAAGATCACTTCGCCGTCGCACAGCTCGGCGAAATCGGCGACCAGCTCGTCCTCTGCATTGAGCACGGCGTGGCCGCTGGGCAGCACGACGTCGACCTGGGTCCGGTAGATCGAGCGCGGCGTCGTGTAGTACTCGCCGCCGGTCGGCTGGACATCCCAGCGCGACAGGTCTTCGTCGTCCGGGGCGATGTTGGTGACGATGCCGACCGAGCAGCGGTCGTAGGCCAGGCCTTCGCCGAGGATGACCTCGGCGCCGTTTTCGATGACGGCGGCCTGGACGGCGCGGTTGAGCAGCAGGCGGCGGCCGCCTTCCCAGTTGGCGGCGCTGGTCTTCTGGACCTGCCGGCGGCCGAGGTAGATGCCGTCCTTGCAGGCCAGGCCGGCGTGCTGGCCGGAGAGGTAGAGCAGGTGGGCGACCATCTTGGCGACCGGGTTGCGGCCGTGGGTGCCGGTCACGCCGACCAGCGGCACGCGACCGCTTTCGCCGACGGCAAACAGGTTGTCGACGATGGCCTGGCCGACCGGGCGCGGCTTGCCGATGCCCGGCTTGATGTGCATCAGCAGGCTGGGGCCGGCATTGACCTCGACGATGGCGCCGCCCTGTTCGGCCAGCGGCTTGGAGATGTCGCGGCAGACCAGGTCGATGCCGGCGATGTCGAGGCCGACGACACGGGCGGCCAGCGCGGCGACCTGTGCTGTTTCGGGATGGACTTCGTCGGTGCAGTCGAAGGCGTGGTTGGCGTTGCGCTGGATCAGCACTTCGCGGCCGGCGGCCGG
>CAIXSK010000076.1 GCA_903922075.1 uncultured beta proteobacterium
CCGTGGTAGAGAATGGGGTCGGCTTCGGCCAGTTTGTAGCCTTGGCCTTTCTTGGTGATGATGTGGAGGAACTTCGGGCCCTTGAGCTGGCGCAGGTTTTCCAGTGTGGGAATCAGGGCATCGAGATCGTGGCCGTCGATTGGGCCGTAATAATGGAAACCGAATTCTTCAAACAGCGTGCCGGGGGCGATCATGCCCTTGACGTGCTCTTCGGCGCGCCGCGCCAGTTCGAGCAGCGGCGGCGCGAAGCCGAGCATGTGGCGGCCGGCTTCGCGGGCGACGTTGTAGGTCTTGCTGGAAGTCAGGCGGGTCAGGATGTTGTTCAGCGCGCCGACCGGCGGCGAAATCGACATCTCGTTGTCGTTGAGGATGACCAGCATGTCGGCATCGGCGACGCCGGCGTTGTTCAGCGCCTCGAAGGCCATGCCGGCCGACATCGCACCGTCGCCGATGATGGCGACGGCCTTTCGGTCCTCGCCCTTGTGCTTGGCGGCCAGCGCCATGCCCAGTGCTGCCGAGATCGAAGTGGACGAATGGCCGACGCCGAAGGTGTCGTAGGGGCTCTCGCTGCGCTTCGGGAAGCCGGAAACGCCGCCGTGCATGCGCAGGGCGCTCATGCCCTGGCGGCGGCCGGTCAGCACCTTGTGGGCGTAGCACTGGTGGCCGACGTCCCAGACCAGGCGGTCGTCCGGCGTGTTGAACACGGCATGCAGGGCGATGGTCAGTTCGACGGTGCCGAGGTTGGACGACAGGTGGCCGCCGGTTTTCGACACCGAGTCGATCAGGAAGGCGCGCAGCTCGGTCGCCAGTTGCGGCAACTGCTTGCGGTCCAGTCGGCGCAGGTCGGCCGGGCTGTTGATGGTTTCAAGCAGAGAGAAGCTCATTTCAGAATTGCCGGTGGCAGATGAAGTCGGCCAGCTGGTTGAGGCGCGTCGCCCGCTCGCCGAAGATGGCCAGGGCGTCGCGGGCGTCGGCACGCAGTTCGTCGGCGTAGGCGCGGGCGTCGTTGAGGCCGAGCAGGCTGACGTAGGTCGGCTTGGCGGCGGCTTCGTCCTTGCCGGCCGTCTTGCCGAGCGTCGTGGTGCTCGCCGTGCAGTCGAGGATGTCGTCGACGACCTGGAAGAGCAGGCCGGCGCGCTTGGCGAAGCGGTCGAGGTTGCTTCGTTCTTCGGCCGAGAGCGGCGCGCCGGCCAGGGCGCCAAGCAGCACGGCGGCGCGGATCAGGGCGCCGGTCTTCAGCGCGTGCATCAGCTCCAGCTCGGGCTGGGTGAGCGGCTGGCCGACCGAAGCAAGGTCGATGGCCTGGCCGCCAGCCATGCCGCGCGAGCCGCTGGCGTGGGCGAGCAGGGCGATCATTTCGAGCTGCTGTTTCGGCTCGCCGAGCGGCTGGCTGGCGAGCAGTTCGAAGGCCATGGTCTGAAGGCTGTCGCCGACCAGCAGGGCGGTCGGCTCGTCGTATTCAACATGGCAGGTCGGCCGGCCACGGCGCAGCACGTCGTCGTCCATGCACGGCAGGTCGTCATGGACCAGCGAATAGGCGTGGATCATTTCGACGGCACAGCCGACGATGTCGAGCGCTTCGGGCGTCGCGCCGGTCAATTCGCCAGCGGCGTGGGCGAGCAGCGGGCGGACGCGCTTGCCGCCGCCGAGCGCGGCGTAGCGCATGGCTTGATGCAGGCGGGCGGGAATGCAGTCGGAACCGGGGAGGAAGCGGCCGAGCGCGGATTCGGCGCGGTCCTGGGTGACCGCCATCCATTCGGCGAAGGGCAGGGCGCTCACGAGGCCTCCAGAGTGCTACGGTCGACGTCCTTGAACTGGCCATTTTCGAGCACGCGGATCTGCGCCTCGGCGTCGGTCAACTGGCTCTGGCAGTGCTTCATCAGCTCCATGCCGCGCTTGTAGGCGGCGATCGAGGCTTCGAGTTCGAGCTTGCCGCCTTCCATGCTGGAAACGATGTCCTCGAGTTCGGCGAGCGCCGTCTCGAATTTCAGGTCGGCGATGGGCGTTGGGTCCATGTCTGGGGCGTTCAAGGAAACAGGCGAAAATACTCCATCAAGGGGCTTCAGGTCAAATGCGGGGCGGGGTAAAATC
>CAIXSK010000077.1 GCA_903922075.1 uncultured beta proteobacterium
CAGATCAGCGTTCTTGATGTCCACCCAGTGGTTGGTCATCGCACCACGCCCAAAACTCGGAGCCAGACTGGCCACCGTGGGAGCGTGTCAAATACGTGCCTGGGTATCGATCGAGGTCATGCCCATCGCGCGAATCGTCTTCACGGTCAGGTAGCCGGCCTCATTCGGTGCTGCCGATGATGCAAGGAATCCAGTGCTGGTCCAGCGATTGACGGTGACACCGTCCTTGTTCTGGGCCATGAAATTGGCGTCGCGGTCGGCCTTCATGTGCTTGGCGATGCGCTCGATCGCCTCGTTCCACGAAATCCGCTTCCATTCGTTGCTGCCCGCTTCGCGCACTTCCGGCCACTTCAGCCGGTTGGCGCTCTGGATCATGTCGCGCAGGCCGGCGCCCTTCGGGCACAAGGTGCCGCGGTTGACCGGATTGTCCGGGTCGCCTTCGATGTGGATGATTTCCGACTGGGAGTTTTTCGACTTGTCCCCGGTCGAGTAGATCAGCACGCCGCAGGACACCGAGCAGTACGGACAGATGTTCCGTGTCTCGGTGGCGCGGGCGAGCTTGAAGGTGCGTACTTCCGCCAGGGCTGCGGTCGGCGAGAAACCCATCAAGGCGATGGACGACCCACTGAGCCCGGCGGAGCAGACCTTGAAGAACTGCCGCCTGTTCATGTTCATTTGCGTTTTTCCTCCTCATGCGACCCCATGTCGCAGCAGGAAAACATTGCAACGAGCGTGCCATTGGCGTAAGTCGTTGAACATGCGGCAATTGCTCGCCACGAACCGGCGAAAAACCGGGACATTTTGTCCACCAGCCGCGATGGCCGGACAAAATGTCCCAGCCATCAAATGCTACGGTCGGCCCGAAATTTTGGCCAAAAATGAAATTTCTGGCCGGGCCGTAGCGGCCTGCTTACCCCAGCGCGGCCACAACCGCCCGAAAACTCTCCAGCCCGGCTTCCAGATTTTCGATGATCTCACCGGCCAGCTCGTCCGGCTCCGGCAAGTTATCCAGATCGGCCAGGCTCTTGTCCTTCAACCAGAAAATATCGAGGCTGGTCTTGTCGCGGGCGATGATCTGCTCGACGCTGAACTTGCGCCAGCGCCCTTCCGGGTTTTCCACCTCGTGCCAGGTTTCGCTACGCTCGAAGCGGTTCAGCGGGTTGTAGCAAGCGACGAAATCCTGCAAATCCTCGAAACGCAACGGCTTCTTTTTCAGCGTGTGGTGGATGTTGGTGCGGTAGTCGTAGACCCAAACTTCCCGCGTCCACGCCTCCTTGCGCGCCGGCTGGTTATCGAAGAACAGCACGTTGGCCTTGACGCCGTTAGCGTAGAAAATCCCCGTCGGCAGGCGCAAAATCGTGTGCAGGTCGGTCGTTTCCAGCAGCTTGCGGCGCACCGTCTCCCCTGCCCCACCTTCGAACAGCACGTTGTCCGGCACCACCACCGCCGCCCGGCCGGTGCTCTTCAGCAGGCTCTTGATGTGCTGCACGAAATTGAGCTGCTTGTTCGAGGTTGTCGCCCAGAAATCCTGGCGGTTGTAAGTCAGCGCGTCGGTTTCCTGCTCACCTTCCTCGTTGGTGAAGCTCATGCTGCTCTTCTTGCCGAAAGGCGGATTGGCCAGCACGTAATCGAAAGTCTGTGCTGGCGCGGCGACCAGCGCGTCGTTCGGCGAAATCGGGCTGTCGCCGTCGATCTCGCCGATGTTGTGCAGGAACATGTTCATCAGCGCCAAGCGGCGAGTCCCGGCGACAATCTCGTTGCCAAAGAAAGTGTCGTGCTTGAGGAAAGCCCGCTGCTCACTGTCCATGCCTCGGTAGGTATCAACCAGAAAATCGTAGGCAGCGAGGAAAAAGCCGCCGGTGCCGCAGGCCGGATCGGCGATGGTCTTGCTCGGCAACGGCCGCACGCACTCCACCATCGCCCGGATCAGCGGGCGCGGCGTGAAATACTGCCCCGCCCCCGACTTCGTATCTTCGGCATTGCGCTCCAGCAGGCCCTCGTAAATGTCGCCCTTGACGTCCGCCCCCAGCGTCACCCACTGGGTTTCGTCGACCATGTCGATCAGCCGGGACAGCTTGGCCGGGTCCTGAATCTTGTTCTGCGCCTTGGTGAAAATCTGCCCGAGCAGCCCCGGCTTGTTGCCCAGCTCGCGCAGCACCGTCACGTAATGCACCTCCAGCGCCGCACCGCGTACCGCCTTCAGGCTCGCCCAGCCGAGGTTTTCGGGAATGCCAATCTTGCGGTTATAAGGCGGCTTGCCGTACTCGTCAGCCATCTTCAGGAAGATCAGGTAAGTCAGCTGCTCCAGGTAGTCGCCATAGCCGACGCCGTCATCGCGCAGCGTGGTACAGAAGCTCCAGACACGGGAGACGATGGAGGCGGTTGCGTTCATTAAATTTATTCTTTTCCTCTCTCCGACATCGATGTCGGAGAGATCACGTGAAACGTTGAATTAACGACGGATATTCGTAGCCACATAGGCCTGCTTTGGATTGCTGCTCGAAGCGAATGCGGGAGTCAGCAACTTTTCTTGAATCAAGGGATTGAGAATCCGTTTTCGGAAATCATCGGAATCCCTGTTCAGCAAATGAGCCAAGACCCTGCGGCCCAAATAACGCCCGAGGCAAAGCTTGAGTACTACCTGGCGCATTTCTTCGCGGGGAAGGTGTTTGTTTTCCCGAGCTGGGGTAGCAATTTCCATCAGGCTGTCTTGGAGCTCCGGTGGTAAATCCTCCCAATCCACGTATTGCGGCATGAGCTCCGGTGGTTTGACGCCGAGCCCCGGTGGTATACCCGTTAGCTCCGGTGGTATTGGCATCGACTCCGGTGGTTTACCTGCACTCTTGACCGCCTGTGCAATCTCGACCCGAAGATCAAACAAGGCATCTTCGCGCGCCTTTTGCCAAGGCAGAAAATAAACCATCCCCCGCCCGGTTCCATCAGGCAGGAGCAACCCATCCCGCGCCAACCGCGCCAGCATTTTCGAGACATCGGCGGGGTGGTCGGTGCAAACCTCCAATAGACGAGCGTGACTCACCACCCCCTCTGTGCTGGCAACAATCAACGCCATACGCTCTGTATCCGAAAGCAAATGGAAGTGCTCGCCCAGATGCCCCTCCAGTTCGGCTATCGTTTCCTCCGGCACCAGACTGGTCATCCGCAATTCCATCAAGGTCTGTTCCGGCTCGCGCACCTCATAGAGAACCGGGCGACGCCAGTGCCGATTGGCCCAGTTGCTATAAATCTTCGGAATCCCCGAACCCGCATGATCGCCATACCCCACCAACTGGAACATGGTTTGCAGCCGACGGTTACGGCAATCGCTATTGCCACCCTGAATGGCCATTTCGGGCGAAATCCGCATCAAGCCGGGATTGCGGAAACCAAACATGTCCGGGCGCTTGACCACAAGCACTGAAGCCCGGCCCGAGAAATCGGCGTGGATCAGCGTGTTGACCAAAGCCTCCCGCAAGGCTTCGTGCACAGGCGTATCTTCTATGCGCTGGCCGTCCTTCAGCTGAAACTGGATCTTCAGATCAGCCGTCAGTTTCTGATACACCTTGCGGAAGAAGTCATAGATATTCCCCGACCAGCTCCCATCCGGCACCAGACGGTCCACCCAGCGCTTTTCCGCCTTGGCTTCCGGTCGCTCCTGATAATCGACCATGTAATGCGGCAAGGCATCGCGGATCACCTCGGCGCGCCCGAACATCAACAAGCCAGCCAGACGAATCCCCGAATAACCCTCCTCCCGGTTCTTGCCGACCGCGCCGATGCGTTCGAGAAACTCCGGCACCGGCAAATCCGCCCAGACATGGCCGGGTTTGACGGCAGAAAAGCGGTTCCGGTAAGCCGACACCGTGTCCATATCCAGATCGTTGAAATCGAACCCCTTCAAGATTCGCTCATCACGTGAATCCTCGACGCGTTCCGCCAGCATGCGGCGCACCGTTTCATCGTCGGCCGGGTAATCACCCTCGTAGCGCCGCAAATACGTGCCACCCAGCGGGTTGCTGCCCAGATGCACCGGCTTTACCTGACGCCCTGCACGCGGCACCTCGACACGCAGCACCGTCTTGCCATCAACCTTGATCGGCTGGATAGCCTGCTCGGCCAACAGATTGATGCTGATCTGCTTGCGATTATGCAGGTTGTCCCAGATTGCCTTGCGCAAGCGCTCGACGTCGGCAACACCCAAGGCCGTGAATTCGCCACGCGGCTTTTCCTGCACCCCGAGCAGGATGATCCCGCCATCGGCATTGGCCATGGCGCTATAGCTCTTCCAGAAATCCTCCGGCACCTCGCCTCGACCGTCGCGACCTTGGGCGGCCTTGCACTCCAGGTCGTAGGCTTCGGCCAGGCCGGCGAGTTCGGAAATATCGATCTGATCATCCATGGCGTTTTCTCGGGAGTACCTGTTTGCGCGAAAGCAGTATCAACAATTAGTCAGCGACTTGCTGACCAATTTTGCCTGCCGGCCCTTGGCCGGGGAAGTGGCCCGGGCGGCGCGGATGCGTTCGAGCAGGGTTGTGGCGGGTTCTTCGTTTATGTCCTGTTTTACCAGTTGACCGCAGAAAGCCTTTTTCAGGATGGACTGGCGCAACGCGTCGGCCTGTTGCAGCGCGGTGGCGAGGGTTTGGCCGAGTTGGTCGGCTTCGGAGAGTTTTTCGGCAAGCAATTTTTCTATTTGTTGCTGCTCTTGTTCACAGCAAAGTGGATAGGCAAATCCTTCAACTGACTTGGTATTGAAGTGAATCAACGCGACCCCAACCATCTTTTGCTTCACCCGTCCCTGTGTTTGCCAATTCATGTAGTAGGCCAATAAATGCGGGGAAACATGTCTGGGCTTTTTAGCAATAACGAGGTCAGAGCAATTGGCTTCACCCAAATGCTCTGGAATTACACAAGAAACGCCGATAGAGCCGGAGCGAACTACAACAACATCCCCCGCAGACAAGGCAGATTTACTCAACGACTGATGGAAAGCTCTTGATACGAACTTCAAGCCTTCGGGATCAAAGCGGTTTTCCCGAACATTTTGCGAACGTAAAAATGGCACGCCCTCTTCGATGTACTCATCTTTCATGGGGCCAACGTAACCGACAGTTACTCGGTCAACCAACTCGCCGACGCGAATCCACCCCCACCCCGCCGGCAATTCGGGCAATTCGGCGAGTTCTTCGGCGGTCAGCGGTGGCAGGGGCTTGGGGGATTTTGGTTTGGAGCCTGGTTGGCCGGCTGCTTGCCAGTCGGCGAGTTGTTGCTGGTAGCGGGCCTGGCGTTCGCGGGCGATGCGTTGTTGCAGGGTGGAGGCGGTTTCGAGCTGGTCGCGGTGGGCGGCGCGCCAGGCGGTGGTGAGCTTGCCTTCGAAGGCATTTTTGAGCAGCGACTGGCGATAGACATTGAGCTGTTCGCGGGCGGTTTTCAGGCTGGCCACGCCCTGATCGAGTTCGGAAAACAGTTCCTCGATCTTGGCGACGATGCGGTGTTGTTCGGCAAGTGGCGCAAGATTGATTGGTAGTTGCCGCATGGCTGCCTGAGTCAGCTTCAAACGAGTTGTCCCGTTTGCAAACCCGCGATAATTCACCTGATTAAGCGCGTACAAAAGATAGCGATTCAGGCACACGCCTTCTCGCGCTTTAAGGACATGTGCGTGGTTATTAACCCAGCACTTTCCGGATACTAAATACGCTTTATCTTTGGTGGGATCGAAGAACGGAGCACCATCCTCGCCAAGCAAAACGTATTCGCCATCTTGGCGAAAATCGTCAATCCAGCCGACTTGGCCGGTTGCACCATAGTAAGGAAACGGGCCGACCCTGCTTTTGCGTTCGGTTGAGTTGACCGGCTCACGCAAATTGTCATGAATCTCGGCAACCGTTTCCAGAGTTACAGCAGCCCAATTTTCGGGCAAGGCGCTTGAATCCATCACGCCACCAGCGCCTCATTCAACTCATCCAGCAGCCCATCCATGCCTTCGCCAAACAATTGCCACATCTTCCCCAGCCCGCCTTGGCTATCGAAGGGGCTGTAGTCGAGGTCGGCCCGTTCCACGTGGAACGAGTGGGCGATGTGGTCGCGGAGCATGCGTAGCCAGTTCATCTGTTCTTCGTTGAATTTCTCGGTGGTGCCGGCGTGCTGCTGCATGATCCAGGTCTGGAAGTTCTTGCGCACTGTGTCGGCAAACGGTGTGATCTTGGTGTCCAGACCGCAGACGCGGCGGATCAGGGCGACCAGCGCCGTCAGTTCCTGTTCGGGCGGGGCGCCATTGTAGCCGTCGAGCTGGCCGTAGGCTTGCCAGATGCGCAGCGGGGCGAGTTTGGGTTTGTCAGCCTTGAGTTTATCGAGCACCTGACGCACGAGCTTGAGCGTGACTTCGCGCCGCCGCCAAGGTTGGGCGAAGAAGATGGTGAGGGCTTCGATTTCATCCCGGTTGGCGGCCAGCCAGTCGGCGAATTCGTGGGTCAAGGCTTCGGCTTGCGCGGCGCTGTCCTTGCTCCATCCGGCGTAGGTGACGCCATCCAGATTATCGTGGTCAATGGTCTGTTCTTTTTCGCGGCGGATGGTGTCGATCAGTTCGATGAATTCGCCGTTCATCAGCGCGGCGGCCTCGCCGACCAGTTGTTGCTGGGCCTGGTCGCGCAGCGTGTCGCCGGGGTCGTTGCCGATGGGCAAACCCGCCAGTTCGAGGGCGCGGGCTTCGATCAGGTCGCCGTCGATGGCGTTGAACAGTTTGCTGACGAGGTGGCTGAGTTCGACGCCGCCGGCTGCTTCGCGCAGGCGGCGCTGGTCGTCGGCGTCGAGTTGCTTGTTGAGGCGGGCCAGCCGGCCGGCCAGCGAGGAAACGCTGTCAGTGTCGATGGCGCCCATCAGGATGCCCATCGCCAGGTCTTTGAGCGGCAGGCCGGGCTTGGTGATGAGCGGCTGGCTGGCGGTTTTCAGCGATTTGGTGACGCCGATGGCGTCGACGATGACGTAGTGGGTCTTGGCGGTCTTGGCGCTGGGCGTGACCTTCTTGAGGTCGTCCATGTCCAGCGTGCGGGTGCCGCGGCCTTTCATCTGCTCGAAGTAATTGCGGCTCTTGACGTCGCGCATGAAGAGCAGGCATTCGAGCGGCTTCACATCCGTGCCGGTGGCGATCATGTCGACGGTGACGGCGATGCGCGGGTGGTATTCGTTGCGGAACTGGGCGAGGATGGATTTGGGGTCTTCGCCTTGCTGCACGCTGCCGTCGGCCAGCTTTTTGTCCTGCCCGGCGCGGTAGGTGACTTTCTTGCAGAAGGCGTTGCCTTCGCCGAATTCCTCGCGCACGGTCTGGATGATGTCGTCGGCGTGGCTGTCGGTCTTGGCGAAGATCAGGGTCTTGGGTACTTCGGCGCGGCCGGGGAAGATGGCCGGCAGGTTGTCGCGGAAGGCGCGGATGACGGTGCGGATCTGGTCCGGGTTGACGATGTCCCGGTCGAGCTGGGTGGCCGTGTAGGCGGCGTCTTCGTCCTGCTGTTCCCAACGCTTCTTGCGGGTCAGGCGCTCGCGTTTTTCGACCTGCTGCTCGGCGGCGATGACGGCGCCTTGCTGGGTGATGCGGGTGTCGATCAGGTAGATCTCGTTGCCGACATTGACGCCGTCGGCGACGGCTTTTTCATGGCTGTAGTCGCTGACGACGTTCTTCTTGAAGAAGCCGTAGGTGCGGTTGTCAGGCGTCGCGGTCAGGCCGATCAGGCTGGCGTCGAAGTAGTCGAGCACCTGCTGCCAGAGGTTGTAGATGCTGCGGTGGCATTCGTCGATGAAGATGAAATCGAAGAATTCGGGCGGGATTTTGGCGTTGTAGGCGACGGGGGCTGGGGCTTTCGGCTGGGTGAGTTCGGCCGGGTTGATTTCTTCGGCGGCTTCGTCGAGTTCCTTGTCCTGCAGCAGCGAGTAGAGGCGCTGGATGGTCGAGATGCAGACGTCGGCACCCTTGTCGACGAAGCTGCTTTTCAGCCGCTGGACGCTGTAAAGCTCGGTGAATTTGCGGTTATCGTCGATCGGCACGTAGGCCATCATTTCCTGCTCGGCCTGTTCGCCGAGGTTTTTGGTATCGACCAGGAAGAGCACGCGTTTGGCGTCGGCGTGCTTGAGCAGGCGGTAGATGCTGGTGATCGCGGTGTAGGTCTTGCCGGCGCCGGTGGCCATCTGGATCAGGGCGCGCGGGCGGGCTTCGCGGAAGGATTGTTCCAGGTTGCCGATGGCCGTTTCCTGGCAGTCGCGCAGGCGGAGTTCTTTCGCGGGCTGGTGCGCCGGGTTAAGTGGCGCCAGGCCGGCGAGGCGGGCGCGCAGGCTGTCGCCTTCGGCCAGCCAGTCGCGCAGGGTTTCCGGGCGGTGGAAGCTGAAGATTTCACGCGAACGCGGCTTGGGGTCGCGGGCGTCGGTAAAGCGGGTGACGATGCCGGTGGCTTCGTAGAGGAAGGGCAGCGGTTCCTGGTTATTGACCCACTTGAGTTTGGCGGCGGCGTAGCCTTCGGTCTGCGTTTCGTGCACGGTCAGGTGCTGACCTTCTTCAGGGCGCTTGGCTTCGATGACGCCGACGGCCTTGCGGTCGACGAACAGCACGTAGTCGGCCGGGCCGGCATCGGTGTGCCATTCGCGCACCGCCTGCCCGGCGCCGGCGCTGAAGTCGATTTTCTTTTGCACCGCCCAGCCGGCGGCGCGCAATTGCGCGTCGATGCGGTCGCGGGCTTGCTGCTCGGGGTTCTGGTTTTCGCTCATGGGC